>CACZPA010000209.1 GCA_902782895.1 uncultured Eubacteriales bacterium | reverse complement strand
CATCCGCTCCCGTCTCGCGAACGCCGAGCAGGCGGAGGATTTCTACGGGATGCAGCTGGACAGCGAAAAGGAGCTCCTTGTCATGCTCGTCTCCTCTTCCAGCAGGAACGCGATCCTCGATGCCATCAACAGCGAATATGGCCTGCGCTCACCTGCCCAATCCGTCATCATGGCCATACCGGTCGAAAAAGCGTTTAAAATCTGACGCTTTTTCGGGCATTCCTTATATTAGGACTATATACCTGACCAGTTTCTTATTTCTCCATCCTGACTTCGCCTGTTTCCCGATTGATTTCCGATAATTTCCGATGATTTCCGATAGTCTGCGCAGTTAACCGGTATAAAACATTATAACAGGCATCTTTCGCTGTCAAAAAGGTGCGCAAGAAAAAGTAATTAAAAAGCCCTGAAAGCGGCAATGCTTCCAGGGTTTTTCAGTTCTTGCAGGTTTCGTTTATTGCTTGTTGAACTGAGGAACTCTACGTTTTGAAGCCGTACTCTGTTTGCCGCTCATTCTTCCACAAACAATGTACAGCCCTGTCTGATATACTCTTTGATCTTTTCCTTCAGCCGTTCTTCCGGGACGTGAAAAGCCTTGGAAAGGCATTGCAGACACAGGAATTCCGTACTGTCCCGACTGATCAGCCGCTTATGAAGTCCGATCTCATTAAAGGTCAGACTCTTCCCGCATTGCGTACAGACATCCATCGGATCTACGCCTATTGTTCTAATGATGTTCCGGATTACTCGCGGACGATTTTCGCGCGGAACAAAGCGCAGTCATACGCGTCGACCGGCAGCAGGATCGTAGAGTTTGTAACCTTCATCGTCTCATGTGTCCACAGCTCTTCCATTTGCAGCGTACGGCCCGTAGAATGCGGCAGGCCGAGCTCGTCCAGATTCTGACGGAACATGCACTTGGAATCCGTCATATTAAAGAATCCGAGTGCGATATCACCGCCCGCAAGCTGACGATAATAGACATAAGTATCTTCGTGCTTCCAGATCGAATTCAGCAGCACCGGTTCTCTCGAAGCAACATCCTGATTGATCGCGATCACGTCCTTATTGAGAAGGATGTTTTTGGCCGCGTCGCTGATGTCGCGGAGATCGCAGCCGATCATGAGCGGCGAGCCAAGCAGCGCCCACAGGGTAAAGTGCGTTTTATACTGTGTATCCGTGCATCCGGCCAATCCCACATTGCCCCTGCCATACATGCCGACGATCAGCATATCCATATCGTTGAAGCAGCCCTTGCCATGATACGGATGCAATGCCGGCTGCTGCGCGGCGAGCTTTTTCACGGACTCCCAGCTGTCGTTGATGTCACCGGTCGAACGCCACATGGACGCGGATGTTTCTTTGATCCATTCATGCGTCTCGTCCGCGCCCCAGCTGCAGGCGCTGAACAGGATGTCCCGGCCGCAGTTCTCCAGTGCAAGACCCATTCTGCGGTACAGATACTTGCCCGGAATGATCGCGGAGTGATAGCAATAATCATATTTCAGGAAATCCACTCCCCACTCGGCAAAAGCCTCCGCGTCAATGAATTCGTGCTCGAAGCTTCCCGGATACCCGGCACAGGTCAGATTACCCGCGCAGGAATACATACCGAATTTAAGCCCCTTGGAATGCACATAATCGGCGACCGCTTTCATCCCGTGGGGGAATTTAACCGGGTCGGGCACGATGCGTCCGTCCGCTCCTCGCTCTTTAAGCGACCAGCAATCATCGATAACAAGATATTCATATCCTGCATCACGCAGTCCGGTCTCCACCATCCTGTCTGCCGTGTCGAAAATCAGCTGTTCATTGATGTTTTCTCCGAATGTGTTCCATGAGTTCCATCCCATGGGAGGTGTCTGCTGTACCATTTTGAATCCTCCGTAAATGTTGATTTGTCAGGCCGAAAGCTCTATCGATGCTTTTTATGATACTTCTTATTACTGCTTGCGAGATTTCTTACGAAATCGCATTATAGATCAGACTGCGGACCTGCGGCAGATGATCGGGCTCGAGGCTCGGCGCGGCCTGCTCCATATAAACCGCGGAAAGTCCTGTCGCCGGATCGATATAGACCATCGTACCGGCTTTGCCCGTCCAACCGAACTCGCCCAGGACGCCGCCGTCCATCCAGGGATCTGTCATCACTCGCACGCCCAGTCCGTATCCGTAACAGCGCATGTGCAGCCAATCGAAATCCTCCCGCTGCGTGCGTGTCAGCCGATCCGTCGCGTACAGCTTAACGATACCCGGCGCCAGAATCCGTACACCATCGGCCGATGTCCCGCCTCTGCGCAGTGCCTCCGCGAATTTCAGATAATCGCCGAGCGTTGAGATCGCGCCGGCTCCTCCGCGGTCCATCAGAGCGTTGGGCTCATACAGACTGTCTTCCCGGTCGTTCACCGTGAAGACGCCGTCCTTGTAGTCATAGAATCTGGCAAGCCGCTCCTTCCGCACTTCCTTCGGGAAGCGGAACGCGGTATCGTTCATGCCAAGTGGTTTACAGATATGTCTGTCGACATAATCGCTGAATCTTTCGCCGGAAAGGATTTCCACCAGACGGCCGACGACCTCGTGTGAGGTACCGTAACGCCAATGCGTACCGGGCTCAAACGCAAGCGGCGCGCTGGCCGCGGCTTTTACATACTGCTCCGTCGTATAGTTCGGATGCTCCGCTTCGAGTTCTTTCAGTTTCCGTGTGAATTCTACAGAGGCATAATCCGGAGCATTGGCATATGTCAAACCGGAAGTCATGCTCATAATGTTCTCGACCAGGATCGGATTGCGAGCCTCCTGCAGCTCCACGATCCCATTCGGACGATACACTGCCACCTGCATATGTTCGAATTCCGGCAGATATTTATACAGCGGATCTGCCAGGTTGAAAAGCCCTTTCTCATACAGCTGCAGCAGCGAGACGCAGGTCAGAAGCTTTGTCATCGAATACATGCGGAACATGGTGTCCGGCGTGATCGGCTTTTTTGCTTCTATGTCAGCGTATCCCGAATAATTCTCATAGATCAGCTTTCCGTGAAGCATCAGTCCAAAGCTGCATCCGGCGATGCCCTTGTCATACTGAGACGCGAAATAACGATCCAGATTCTCTGTTTTCATAACCGTGCCCCCTGTCCGCGGTCAACGTGCCGCGTTTTTCTGTATAAAATTCCAGCTGTCCGCGCACATCTGCGCGAGAGTCTTTTCGGCTTTCCAGCCGAGTTCAGTATAGGCCTTTGCCGGATCCGCATAGCATTCCGCGATATCTCCGGGTCTTCTCGGATCGATAACATACGGCAGCTCGTGGCCGCAGGCCTTTTCATACGCATGGATCACATCCAGAACAGAGTATCCGATTCCCGTCCCCAGATTATAGATATACACACCAGGCTGGTCCTTCTGCAGCGCGGCAATGTGTCCAAGCGCCAGATCCACGACGTGGATATAATCGCGGACGCCCGTGCCGTCCGCGGTCGGATAATCATTGCCGAAAACATGCACCATCGGCAGCTCACCCGAAGCGACTTTCGCGATATAAGGCGTCAGATTGTTCGGGATACCGTTCGGATCCTCGCCCAGGAGGCCGCTTGCATGTGCGCCGACCGGATTGAAATAGCGCAGCAGCACGACATTCCATTCCGGATCGGAGCGGTGCAGATCCTGCAGGATCCGCTCGATCATCAGCTTGGTGCTGCCGTACGGATTCGTAGTGGACAGCGGGAAATCCTCCCGGATCGGGACACTTGCCGGATCACCGTAGACCGTCGCGGAAGAACTGAAAATGATCCGCTTTACATTGTGCCGCTGCATCGTCGCGCACAGATTCAGCGTACCGGTAATATTGTTGTGATAATAACGCAGCGGCTGCGCGACGGATTCTCCGACAGCCTTCAGCCCCGCGAAATGAATCACGGCATCGATCTTCTGCTCGTCAAAAACCTTCTCCACCGCGTCCGCGTCGAGCAGGTCCGCTTCATAGAACGGAAAACCCTTACCCGTCAGAGTCCGGATCCGGTCAAGCACTTCCGGTTTGGAATTGACGAAATTATCCAGTACCGCGATCTCATATCCCCGGTTTAAGAGCTCAACACATGTATGACTGCCGATATAGCCCGCTCCGCCCGTAACAAGTATCATAATCGTTTCTCCTTCTGTTTACTGTAATTCTTTTCTGTATGCCGCCCAGGTCGTAATCATATGCCGCATCAGCCTGACAGCCGCGATCGAGGCCTGCGCGGAAAAATCCGCATAGCTTACTGCCGCGGCATCATCCCCGTTGTCCGAGATCGCACGGATCACGGTCCATGGAACATTATTGCGGACACAGGTCTGCGCGACGGCCGCTCCTTCCATCTCGGCGCAAAGCGCTCCAAACTGCTCTGTGATAAACCTTTTCAGCTCCGGATCCGATACGAAAGCATCCCCGCTCGCGACCGTCCCTGTATGCACATGCAGCTCCTCTGCTCTGCCGGAAGCAACCGCTATGTCCCGCAGGATCGGATCCGCTTCCAGGAACGGCGAATCATAACCCGGAACCACACCTGGCGCGTATCCCAGACCGGTAACATCCATATCGTGCTGAACGGTCTTCTCTGCGACGACAATATCATAGACTGATAAACCGTCCCCTACACCACCAGCCGATCCGATATTCACCAGCGCGTCCGGATGAAACAGATCGATCATCACCTGTGTCCCTATCGCGGCATTGACCTTCCCGATACCGCACTGCATCGCGACGACCTTGACTCCGTCAGCCTCTCCTGTCAGGAAACGGCATCCGGCCGGCCCGTCGACATCCTGCGGATCCGTCAGAAAATCCCTGACCCCCGCAAGCTCCTGCTCTTCCGCCGCGATCACGGCAAAACATGCTTTATTGTCCATGAATTAACCTCCGTAAAGGCACAGTCTTTTGCTCTATTCTACATCACTTCCCGCCAAAGAGCAAGAAAAATCTTATCTGCCCGCGGACTTTGGTTGTTCTTTCATTTCGAATGTGTTATAATACAGAAAATTTGAAGAAAAAGGCAGGCGAACTCCACGATGGAATATAGAGAAGGCAAATTCTGCTATATCAATGGAACTGTGATACCGGCTGAAGAAGCGGCTTTGCGGTATCCAGGCACCCGTCCCGATCCTGCGGCCACCATGAGCCGGCAGATTCTTTTGACTCATAATCAGTCCGATGATCCGAACCAGATGCGGATTTCTTTTGACGCGCTGGTTTCTCATGATATTACCTATGTCGGCATCATTCAGACGGCGCGCGCGAGCGGTCTGACCGAATTTCCGATGCCCTATGCGCTGACCAACTGCCACAACAGTCTCTGCGCGGTCGGCGGCACGATTAATGAAGACGACCACGTCTTCGGCCTCAGTGCTGCCCGCAAATACGGCGGCATCTATGTCCCGGCCAATACCTCCGTCATCCATCAGTACGCCAGAGAGCAGCTTGCCCGCTGCGGTGCGATGATCCTCGGCTCGGACAGCCATACCCGTTACGGCGCGCTTGGCACGCTCGGTGTGGGCGAAGGAGGTCCGGAACTGGTTAAGCAGCTGCTGGGCAATACCTACGATATTCCGACTCCGCAGGTGGTTCTGGTCTATGTGACCGGCAAGCCGCGTCCCGGCGTCGGTCCGCATGACGCGGCTATCGCGCTTTGCGGTGCGCTTTTCCAGAAAGGCTACGCGAAAAACAAGATTCTTGAGTTCGTCGGCCCCGGTATCGCGAATCTGTCGATGGATTTCCGGATCGGTATCGATGTCATGACGACAGAGACCACCTGTCTGTCCTCCATCTGGGAGATGGATGAGAATGTCGCAGAATACTACCGTATCCATGGACGTCCGCAGGATTATAAGAAAATCGCGCCTGTGGAAGGCGCCTGCTATGACGCGATGATCGAGCTCGATCTGTCGAAGCTCGATTCCATGATCGCACTGCCCTTCCATCCGTCGAATGCTTTTACCGTTCATCAGGTTCTGGAGAACGCAGGCGATATCCTGCGCGAAACCGAGCTTGCCGCGGAAAAGGCCTGGGGCGGTAAAGTATCTCTGCATCTGACCGACAAGATCACCAGGGACGGTATTCTGATCGATCAGGGCATCATCGCCGGCTGCGCGGGCGGTATGTACGATAATATCTGTGAAGCCGCATCCATCCTGCAGACAGGTTCCGCGGGCAACGGGTATTTCTCACTGTCCGTCTATCCTTCCAGTCTGCCGGTCCAGCTCGCGCTTCTGCAGAATGGCGTGGCTGCGTCATTGACCGAAGCCGGCGCGATCCTGAAGCCCTGCTTCTGCGGCCCCTGCTTTGGCGCCGGAGATGTGCCTGCCAATAACGGACTCTCCATCCGCCATACAACCCGGAACTTCCCGAACCGTGAAGGCTCCCGTCCGGGTGACGGACAGCTTGCGGCCGTCGCGCTGATGGATGCCCGCTCCATCGCGGCAACCGCAGCACACGGTGGTCTTCTCACCGCCGCTACCGATATCGAATATGACGCTTCCCATGCGCCTTATACCTATGATCCCGCGCCCTACGCGCGCAGAGTTTACAATGGATGGGGACATCCGCAGCCGGAGGAAGAGCTCCGCTTCGGGCCGAATATCACGGACTGGCCCCAGATGAGTCCTCTCGCGGATTCTCTGCTGCTCCGTCTGTGCGCGGTCATTCATGATCCCGTTACGACGACAGATGAACTGATTCCTTCCGGTGAAACCTCGAGCTACCGCTCCAATCCGGAGAAGCTTTCGCAGTTCGCGCTCTCCCGCCGCGTTCCGGACTATGTGCCGCGTTCCAAGGACGCTCGCGCTGCGGAAGCGGACCGCAAGTCCGGCAAGATCGATCCGGAATATGCCACGGCCTATGAAGTTCTGACGGGGACAGTTCTTGCCGCCGAAACCGCTTCGGACAAGCCGGCAGCAGTCGGTTTTGGTTCCGTGATTTTCGCCAATAAGCCCGGTGACGGTTCCGCGCGTGAACAGGCCGCTTCCTGTCAGAAAGTGCTCGGCGGCATGGCAAACCTTTGCTATGAATACGCGACCAAGCGGTATCGTTCCAACTGCATCAACTGGGGCATTCTCCCCTTCACGATCCCGCAGGACGATCCGTTCGCGTACGAATCCGGAGATTTCATCTATATCCCCGGCATCCGGGAAGCTGTTAAGAACGGCACGCCTCAGGTTGAGGCGAAGATCCTCTCCGGCGGTCAGATTCATCCGCTGACACTGACGCTTACAGGCCTTACTTCCGATGAAATCACCATCCTGCTGGAGGGCAGCCTGATCAACTATTACGCACTGCAGAGAAAGGAGAAACGCGCATGACACGCATTCAGATGAACCCTATCGTCGAGATGGACGGCGACGAGATGACCCGCATCCTCTGGAAAAAGATCAAAGAGACCTTGCTTGAGCCTTTTGTCGAGCTGAATACCGAGTATTACGATCTGGGCCTGCCCCACCGCGATGAGACCGGTGACCAGGTGACGATCGATGCCGCGGAAGCCGTCAAGCGTCTGCATGTCGGTGTCAAATGCGCGACCATCACGCCGAACAGGCAGCGCGTCGAGGAATACAATCTTCATCAGATGTGGAAGAGTCCGAACGCGACGATCCGCGCGATTCTGGACGGAACGGTCTTCCGCGCGCCGATTCTGACGAGCCATATTCATCCCTACGTCGGCAACTGGACCAAACCGATTACGATCGCCCGTCACGCGTACGGCGACATCTATAAGGCTTCGGAAATCCGGGTACCAGGTGCAGGCCACGCGGATCTGATCTTCACCGCCGCGGACGGAACCGAGACTAAAGTCGCGATAGCGGATTTTGCCGGCGCAGGTATCCTGCAGGGCATGCATAACACGGATAAATCGATCCGTTCCTTCGCGCATTCCTGCTTTGACTATGCGCTCTCCGTACGACAGGATCTCTGGTTCTCCACAAAGGATACGATCTCCAAACAGTATGACCAGACATTCAAGCTGATCTTCCAGGAGATTTACGACAACGAGTATAAGCAGAGATTCGAAGAAGCCGGTATTACCTACTTCTACACGCTGATCGATGACGCGGTCGCGCGCGTGATCCGTTCTGGCGGCGGATTTGTCTGGGCGTTGAAGAACTACGACGGTGATGTCATGAGCGATATGGTCAGCACCGCCTTCGGATCGCTGGCAATGATGACAAGTGTCCTCGTCTCCCCGGACGGCAACTATGAGTACGAAGCGGCTCATGGCACCGTAACCCGCCATTATTACCGCTACCTGAAGGGCGAATCGACCTCGACAAACCCAATCGCTACGATCTTCGCGTGGTCCGGCGCTCTGCGCCGCCGCGGTGAAATCGACGGCCATAAGGAGCTTGCCGCCTTTGCCGATACGCTGGAAGAGGCCTGCCTTGAAACCATCAACAACGGCGACATGACCAAGGATCTGTCCCTCCTCGTACACGACATCGAGCCCCGCACGCTCGATACAGATGACTTCCTGGCTGCAATTCGCAGCACCCTCGACAAGAAGCTCGCGGATCTGTAAAACTATACTTCTGTATACTATAAGCGCTCCAACCCCGCTGCAACCGGACGTTTTAAAGCCGGTATGCAGCAGGTGTTGGAGCGCTTTACGTTTATAGACTCTGCTTTTACAGACCCGCAAGCTTAGCTGACTGATGCTGCGAATTCAGCCAAGAGGAATCTCAACGACCTCTGCCATGCGGGTCAGGAAGCTGTCGATCTGCTCGGAGATTTCCCGACCGAGGCGCTCGGTGATTTCGTCATTCTTGTCCGTCTCGAGCGTCGCCATCAGCTTTTCTTTGACTTCTTTGGTAATCGTATGAATTCGTCCCTTGAAATATCCTTTGGGGATCAGCTTCCGGATCGGCTTGGGGATCTTCGCGTCCAAAAAGGCCTTCTGGATCGCTTTTTTTCCCAGCAGGAGCACAAGCAGCGATATGGCGGCCCCGCTGAGGATTCCCGTAATACCGCTGGATATCAGAGCGATTCCGCCTCCACCGCACAGCAACCCGATGAGGACGGATACGATCGTATTCATGAGCCAGGTCATCTCCTCGACCGCGAAGACCTTCTTCGCGTCCAGCTGAATCTGAATCTCCTGATAGGACAGATAAGACGTCAGACTCATCGCCTGATACGGGACATTATGGCGGATGCAGATCGGGACGGTATGCTTCTCGATCTCCGACGAGACCGGCTTCATCCACGCCGTTACCGGCCGTACCAGCAGTTCCCCGACTTCATCGGACCGCAGATACTTCTCGATTTCTTTCTGCAGCACCGCGTCGATATCGGATAATCTCTCGATCTCGCCATTGCGGAAGCGATCGAAAACCGGAAGCGCCGCGTTCTCCAGAATCGGTTCAACCAACGTATCCACGGCCTTTTTATACAATTCGTCGATATGCGCGCGTACAATATCCTCGACAACGGAGGAGCTTCTCAGCTCTTCGATGTCTTTCTTGAAAAGCCGCAGTTCTTCATCTGTCTTGCCGCACCACGCGAGTCCGCGGCTGACAGAAAACTCCGGTTCCGTGGCCGTAATGACGACCGCCTCCGGGAACACCTCGCGGCACCAGGCGGCGATAGCCGGTATTTTGGAGACACCGCCCGTCAGAAAGATCAACTCCGGGAGTCCCTCAGCCGCGCCCTGTCTTGCCGTTTTCAGGCTTTCCGTAAAGACCTGGCGGAACGAACGCCCTCCGAGATGGGAAGAAGCGCCTTCCAGCAGCCGGTGGGCGATAGCCGTGTCCATCTGCATGTTCAGCTTGCTCCGGCCATGATAGAGAACTGTCACCGTCTTGGTACACGCATGGTCCGCCCAGTACGCCTCATCGGCAAAATACTGCTCCTTGAGCCTTCTGGCGGCAAATTCGCAATATGTCTTCCATGGATCGCTCTCCGCGAATGTCCTTTCCAGTTTGTCGCGCTGACGGCTGTTTTCCACACAGATATCGAGCAGCATCTCGTCCATCACGCCGCCGCCCAGCATCACTTCACCGCCGGTCTTTAGCTCCACCTCGCGCCCACCGGCGATATAGGCAAAATCCGTCGTCGAAGACCCGATGTCCACGACCAGCACCGGTTTGCTCAGGATATCATAGCTCAACTGCAGATGTTTGGAATGCACTGCACTGATCAGCGCCGCGCGCGACTCGGAAATGATCTTGACCGGCGGGAAGCCGACCCGTTCAAAAATCTCGCGGTACCGCTCCCGGACGTTTTTGTTCCATCCGGCAGGGCACCCGATATAGAAACAGCAGTCCTCATTCTGTACCAGATCGCCGTTTCCGTACAGCTCGCCCAGAATCCCTGCCGCAAAGGCCTGAATGTCCCGCTCCGCGTCCGGATCGGTCAGAAAACGGCTCTTAAAGCGCAGTCTCCTCGCCGTCACGTCCGAAGCATAGCAGGCTCCCTCTCCGATCAGCAGCTCACCGCCCATCGTACGGGCATACGCGGTAATAAAACTCTTCTGGTCCTTGACCGGCAGCATCTCCGGTGTCGTCTGATCCTGCGCGTTCAGCCGGGAAACCGCGCTTTCCGCGTCTCCCAGATCCAATCCATAGAAACGGTTCATCCTCTGCCTCCCGCTGCAAGGCCTTTTTTCAGCAGCTTTCCTTTATAGACCATCGCGGGACGGATCAGACCGTTTCCGTCCCTGAGCAGATCATGGGATGCCGGCAGCGTCTCAAACCATTCCGGATGCTCCTTCTGTGATTCCACAAGCTCCACGCCGAGCCTGTGCAGATGAAATTTAAGCGATTCCAGCGCTTCGAGAGCGTCTTCTCCGTCCCCTGCGCAGGAGGCCTCCAGCATCTCGGCATATAGCTCTGTCTGCTCTCTTGTCAGAACCTCCGCCGATCCGTCCTTCCGTTTCAGCGCTTCGAGCTCCTGCGCGATTTCCGACAGGCTATGATCTATCGTCAAGGCCGCGGCGTACAAAGCCTGCCACGCCGCCTCGGCATCCACCTGGATCTCGGCTTTCTGTTCTTTGGTTCCTGTCTGTCTGCGCTGCAGCATCAGATACAGCTGCAGAGCCGCGACTCCCATAAAAGCCGCGACCGCCAGCACTTTACCTGTCTCGGCCCCTGTGAAAAACAGCACAATAAGCGCCGCCGCGATCCAGATATCGATCAGCAGCCAGAAAGGAAAAGCCTTCTTGCTATTGCCGCCGAACTCCCAGATCTTGGCGTCTTTAGCCGCTTCTACCACCGGTACCGTCCGCGACACACTGCGTACAAGCCCTGCCGCCGCGCACTGCAGCACCGGATCCGCGCAGTCCTGATTGTACTGGACAAGCAGCCTGTCCAGCTCATTCTGAAGGACCTTTCGGACCGGAGCGATTCCGGGATCCGCCCGCATCATGGTCAGCAGTCTGTCTTCATCCTGCTTCAGATTATCCGCAAAATTCATAATCCAATTCCTTCTTCCGCAATAACTCTCACCGGAATGTAAAAAAGTCAAACTGCCTGCAGGATCGCTCCGCAGGCAGTCTTTTTCTTAAACAGCTTCCTCAGGATTCTCTTCTCTGGAATCGTCCTGAGCGGGTCTGGCCTGATTGGTTCCGGAAAGCGCTTTCTTCTTCCAGTTGCCTTTCATATACAGAATCACGGTCAGAACCGCACCGATGATCCAGGACGCCAGCATGGAGATCCATAGGCTCTGATAAGCGCCCTGCGGACGCTCCGCGGTTTTGGTCAGCGCGACCAGTCCGTAAGCCAGCGGAACACGGATGCCGACCGTCGTGATCAGAGAGATCCACATTGGCGTCATCGTATCGCCTGCGCCGCGCATGACGCCGGACAGACACTGCGTGATCGACATTCCGATATAGCCGACCGCGAGAATCCGCATCATGTTGTTGGAAAGCGTAACCAGCTCTTCGGTCTTGGTGAAGATACCCATCAGATACTTGCCGAAAATAATGATCAGACCGGTGATGACGGCCGATGTAATTGTCGCGATCAGAGTACCCTGCTTTGTACCTTCGGCAACCCGGTCATATTTGCCGGCGCCGACATTCTGTCCCGCGAAGGTCGTCAGAGCTGTACCAAATGAGAAGTTAGGCATCATCGCGAATCCGTCCACGCGCATGATGAT
>CACZPA010000208.1 GCA_902782895.1 uncultured Eubacteriales bacterium | reverse complement strand
CACGCATCATGACAATCGGATCATGCAGCATTTGCTGGATAAATACGGCTTCACGCGCTGCGGGATTATCTATGTGGCGGACGGTACACCGAGGATCGCGTATCAGAAGCTTTACCAAAAATGATTCAAAACGGCAAAATCCGGATGTTGCAGCACCCGAACATGACAGAATCTCGCAGTTGACAGAATCCGCCGACAGGTGTATAATCAGTACATCTGCTGGGGGAGTCCTTAGACTGAGAGTGAATCAGGACCGACGGTTTCCTGATACTGACCCTTATGACCTGATCCGGTTCATACCGGCGTAGGGAAGCATTTATAAGGTAATCTTAGTACCTATCGATTTCCTCCTCATCAAAGAAGGAGGATTTTTTATGCAGGCGTTTTTTGAAAGTTGGTATGGCCAGGTCATCACGGCTGTCGTCGCGATTCTTCTGATCCTGGTCGGCATCGGTGTTTCCGGCTCGAGATCCGATGAGAGCAGCTCCAAGAAGACCAAGATGTTGGTCTATTCAGCGGTCGCGGTCGCGGTCGCCACGGTTCTCAGCTTCATCAAGATCCTGAAAATGCCGCAGGGCGGTTCTGTAACGCTCTTCAGCATGCTGCCGATCGCGCTGATCGGCTATTTCTACGGACCAGCGCAGGGTATTCTGTGCGGTATGTCCTATGGACTGATTCAGCTGATTCTGGAGCCTTGGGTTATCAGCCCTGTGCAGCTGCTGGTGGATTATCCGCTCGCGTTCGGGGCGCTGGGTCTGTCCGGTTTCTTCTGGAAGAGAGAAGACGGACTTCTGACCGGTTACGCGGTAGGCTGCGCGGGAAGACTTGTGATGGCCGTTATCTCCGGCGTCGCTTTCTTCGCAGAATACGCGGCAGACTGGAACATGAATCCGATCGCCTATTCCTTTGCGTACAATATCGCTTACATCGGAGCGGAGGCTCTGATCACGATCGTTGTCTTTATGGCGGTCAGCCCGCTCAAGCAAGCGATCGAAAGAATCAAGACAATGGCCCGTTCGTAACGGGACAGTAAACAATAAAAATAGTATTTCTAAATACCGTCAACGCGAATAAGACTCCGGAACCGCTTAAATAAGCGGAAAATCGGAGTCTTTTCTTTTACAATAAAAGTATTGCATTTCTGAACTTTTCGTGATATGATATGCGTGACCTGCGGGGTTACGGTATAACGGATGTGCAGGCGTCATCATATAGCGGTAAAGGAGAACTGCGGAATGGCATACGAAGTATTTGAAACATATGAATCTGAGGTACGGTCCTACTGCCGTAAATTCACAGCTGTGTTTCAGAGAGCAAAGGGTTCCAAGATCTGGGATGAGGAAGGCCGGGAGTATCTGGACTTCTTTGATGGCGCCGGCGCGCTGAATTATGGCCATAATAACGATTATATCAAGGAACGGGTTATCTCCTATCTGGAGCAGGACGGTATAATCCACGCGCTGGATATGTACACCGGAGCCAAGAGAGATTTTATTGAGTATTTTGAGAAAAACATTCTTCAGCCTAAAGAGCTGGACTATAAGATTATGTTCACGGGCCCCACGGGTACCAACGCGATGGAAGCGGCTGTTAAGCTTGCCCGCAAGGTTACCGGACGGACCAATGTATTCGCGCTGATGGGTGCTTTCCACGGCATGACGCTCGGCGCGCTGTCCATGACAACGGATATGGCTTCCCGCAAGGGAGCAGGCGTACCGCTTCATGATGTAACCCATATTCCGGCACCGTACATGTTCCCGGAGCTGGATACGATTGCCTATATGGAGAGACTGGTCACGGATGATCATTCGGGCGTTGAGCTGCCTGCCGCACTCGTTGTGGAGACCGTACAGGCGGAGGGCGGTATCTATCCTCTGGACGTAGAGTGGCTGCGCCGCGCGGAGGAGTTCTGTCATAAGTACGGAATCCTGTTCATCGTCGACGATATTCAGATCGGCTGCGGACGTTCCGGCAATTTCTTCTCGTTTGAGAGAGCCGGGATCAAGCCGGATATGGTAGGTCTTTCCAAGTCCATCGGCGGATACGGCCTTCCCATGGCGATTCTGCTGTTCAAGCCGGAATATGACGTATTTAAGCCCGGCGAGCACAACGGAACCTTCCGTGGAAACAATCTTGCTTTTGTAGCGGCCAAGGCCGCGATCGAGTTCGGTCTGAGCACACATATGTATGAGGATGTTACCCGCAAGGGCGAGATCATCCGTGAGTATGTGGAGAAGGAAATCCTTCCGATCCATGAGGGACTGGAGCTGCGCGGCATCGGACTGATGTGGGGCATCGATTTTGAGAAGGCCGCTCCTGCGGGAACCGCGAGAAAAGCCGTTACCGAGTGCTTCAACAGAGGCCTGATCATTGAGCAGGCAGGCCGTGAGGACTGCGTTCTGAAGATGATGCCGGCGCTGACGATCTCCGATGAGGAGCTCAAGGCTGGCCTTGCGATCATCAAAGAGGCTGTCAAGGCTGTTTTTGCCTGATCTGTCAGATTTATCCGTTAATCGAATCCGTTTGTCCGGAACCATAGAGAGCCGGGCAGACGGATTTTCTGTATCTGCAGTCTTTGTATTGTGATTTTTCAGGAATCGTTGTATAATAAACAAAGACAATACGTGATCCGGGAGGTGAAAGCGTGCAGGAAGTATCACTGTTGCAGCTCGCCCAATACTTTCATCTGGACAATCTGACGGAAGAGATCGCTCTCGACAGCATCTATATACGCAATACGGAGATCAACCGTCCGGCGCTGCAGCTGACAGGGTTCTACCAGCATTTTGACAATGACAGGATCCAGCTGATCGGTCATGTGGAGAATGCCTATCTCCTGCAGAAAAGTCCGGAAGAACGGGTAAGCCTGTTCAAAGAGCTTTTCACACGCAGGATACCGTGTCTTGTGCTGTGCCGCGCGATATCGCTGGATGACGAGGTTCTCGCGGAGGCGGTGCGGTCGCATACGCCTGTATTGCGCACCGCTATGCCGACGACGGAATTCATGGGCAGGCTGATTCAGTATTTGCGAACGGTACTGGCGCCGCAGATCTCTACACACGGTGTTCTTGTCGATGTTTACGGTGTCGGCGTACTGATAACCGGCGAGAGTGGAATCGGTAAAAGCGAGACAGCTCTCGAGCTTGTACGGCGCGGACACCGGCTGGTCGCCGACGATCTCGTGGAGATCCGCAAACTTGCCGATGATGAGCTGATCGGATCCAGTCCGGACGTGCTTCGGCATTTTGTAGAGCTGCGCGGGATCGGTATCGTGAACGTTAAAGAGATTTTCGGCGTGGAGGCCGTTAAAGAATCACAAAAGATCGATATGGTCATTGAGCTGGAGCCGTGGACAGTCGGTAAGGTCTATGACCGTGTCGGCAGTACGAATGAAACAAGAAGTATTCTGGGCAGTGAGGTCGTCTGTTACAGGATCCCGATCCAGCCCGGAAGGAATCTTGCGGTCATCATTGAGACCGCGACCGTCAACCACCGCAGCCGGCGCCTCGGATATAACGCCGCGGAGGATCTGTCGGAATCTGTTGCCAGAAATATAGCCCGCCGCGGCCGGGAGCGGGCGGAAAGAGAAATGAGGAATCACGAATCATGATTTATGCGGGAATCGATCTGGGCGGCACCGGAATCAAAACGGCGCTGATAAATGAAAAAGGAGAAATTCTGATCAAGGATACCATTCCGACCAGGGCGGAGCGTCCGGGCGAGGAGATCCTTGCGGATATGGCGGAGATGGTCCGCAGACTTGCACAGGAAGCGGGTATTCCGCTTAAGGACATTGCCGGGATCGGTATGGGCTTCCCCGGCGCGGTGGATCCGGATAACGGAACACTGATCTATGCCGTCAATCTTCCGAACTGCCGGAATCTCGCGGCAGGTGAGTATATGATGAAAACGCTGGGACTGCCCCTGTACATCGACAATGACGCGAATGTGGCAGCGCTCGGCGAGGGACTTTTCGGCGCGGGCAAAGGAAATACGCGCTGTCTGGTTATGATTACGCTGGGGACAGGTGTCGGCGGCGGAGTCGTGATCAACGGACATATTTTTGCCGGAGCGTATCACGGCGGCACGGAGCTCGGACATACCGTTATCGTGGAGAACGGGGAACCCTGCAGCTGCGGACGCCGCGGATGCTGGGAGGCTTACAGCTCCGCGACAGGACTGATCCGCGCGGCGCGCAGAGAAGCGCAGCTGACACCCGACAGTCTGCTATGGGAGATGAGCGGAAATGATCTTTCCCGCATCGACGGAAAGATGGTCGGCGACGCTGCGGACCGTGGAGACGCGGCGGCCAATAAAGTCATGGATGAATATCTGTATCATCTTGCCGTCGGTCTTGGCAATATGTACAATATTTTCCAGCCAGAGATCCTGATTCTGGGCGGAGGCGTGTCCGGCAGAGGAGACAAGCTGCTGAATCCGCTGCGCGAACTGATGGTGAATGAAGTCTACCATAACGATGTGAGCAAACTGGATATCCGGATCGCGACTCTGGGCAATGATGCCGGCGTGATCGGTGCCGCGAGCCTGGTCATGCAGGAGGGCCGCAAAGAATGACGGCAAGAGAGATCTTCGAGAAGGCCGGGATCCCGAATGTCAGCTATAACGTCAGAATGGCGGATTATACGACATTCCGGATCGGAGGCCCTGCGGATGTTATGGCGCGGCCCGCTAACAGAGAAGAGCTGATCGCGGTATTCCGGCTGTGCCGGGAGAACGGTCTGCGGTGGTTTTTCCTCGGCAACGGGAGCAATCTGCTGGTGAGCGATGAAGGATACCGCGGCGTCGTGATCTGTCCGGACGGCGATTTTAACAAGATAGAAGTCAACGGCTATGATATTTCGGCCGGATGTGCGGCGTCCATGAGCCGGATCGCCCAGGCGGCGCTGCAGGCGCAGCTTGCCGGATTCGAGTTCGCGTCGGGGATCCCCGGGTCTTTCGGCGGCGGGATCTATATGAACGCCGGAGCGTACGGCAGTGAGCTGAAGGATGTGCTTGCGAGCATCGACTACATGGATGAAGAAGGTTTCCACCGGATCGGACCGGATCAGGCAAGACTTGGATACCGGACCAGCCGCTTCATGACGGGCGGCGGGATCGTGCTGGGCGGAGTGGTCCATCTGCAGCCTGGCAGCCGTGACGAGATCGCCGCGCGGATCAAAGAGCTTGCGGAGCAGCGCCGTTCTAAACAGCCGCTGGAGTATCCAAGCGCGGGCAGTATGTATAAACGTCCGCAAGGATACTATGCAGGGAAACTGATCCAGGACGCGGGCCTTGCGGGGTTCAGCGTCGGAGGAGCACAGATCTCGGAGAAGCACTGTGGATTTGTCATTAATACGGGCGGCGCGACATGCAGAGACGTACGGCATCTGACACAGCTTGTGGCGGAAAAGGTCGATGACCATGTCGGCGTTGTTCTGGAGCCGGAGGTTCGTTATCTCGGGCCGGAGGGCCTGGAGCCGCTGCTGGAAGAAAGGATAATAGATCATTGAAATATCTGATCGTAACAGGAATGAGCGGAGCCGGCAAGACTTCCGCCATTCACGCGCTGGAGGACGTGGGGTATTTCTGCGTGGACAATCTGCCGCCGGAACTGATCCCCAAAACCATTGCCTTGTGGGAAAAAGATCCGCCCGGACAGGATAAATATGCTTTTGGCGTCGATATCCGTGGACGGCATTACTTCAACAGACTGAACAAGATCCTGAACGCAGATACCGAAGCGGACTGCAAGGTCCTGTTTATGGACTGCCGGGATGAGGAGCTGATCCGGCGTTACCAGATGACAAGGAGAGAACATCCTTTGCAGATGAAGGGCGGGAAGCTTCGTCGCGTGCAGGACGCGCTGCTGGAGGAGCGGGAGCTTCTGATGCCGCTGCGGGCGGAGGCTGACTATGTCATCGATACGACGGAGACCAACGTCTGGCAGGCGCGCAATGAGATCCAGATGCTTTTTGGCGGGCAGGGACGTAACTTCCTGCCGATCCAGATCATCAGTTTCGGTTATTCCAGAGGCATTCCGATGGATTGCGACCTGGTGCTGGACGTGCGTTTTCTGCCGAACCCGTATTATGTTCCGGAGCTGAGGGCATTCTCCGGACTGGATGAACCGGTGCGGGAATATGTCATGCGGGACGGGAACGGCGCGGCTTTCCTGCAGAAGACGGGAGATCTTCTGGCCTACCTGATCCCTCTATATCATAAAGAGGGCAAGATGCAGCTGACCATCGGAATCGGCTGCACAGGTGGAAGACACCGTTCGGTAGCGATTGCGGAGCAGCTGGGAGAGCGGCTCGCGGGAATCTATTCGGATGAAGCGGTCGTCGTCATGCACAGGGACATGCAGGAAACCCATAAACCGACAGCATGAAATTATGAGCAGAGAGTCTTTTTCATCCAATGTAAAGAATGAGCTTGCCGGGAGGCTTGCCCCGGATAAAACGAGCCGTATGGCGGAGCTCGCCGCCCTGATCTGTACCTGCGGCAAGGTGGAGACACAGCCCTGGCGGCTGACGCTTGCTAGCGAGCATGAAGAGATCCTTGCGAAAATACGGACAGGGCTTGAGAAGATTTTCGGGATCCGCTGCAGGCAGACCGATCGGAACAGCATGGAGATAGAGTGCGCGGAGGACGTACCGATCGTTCTGAAGGGGCTGTATCTGCTGCGTAACGGTCTGTATGTGCGGCATATCCCGGAGGAACTGACCGACTCACAGGACGCACAGCAGGCATATGTGCGGGGAGCTTTTCTCGGGAGCGGATCCATCACAAATCCGCATAAGCATTATCACGCGGAATTCATGGATACCTCGCTTTCTTTCTTAGAGGAGCTGCAGCAGATGATCTACGGATTCGGGCTGGATATGCGCATTACGGAGCGGATTCGGCAGAACCGCGGGCTGTATGTACTGTATCTCAAGGAATCCGAGCAGATCGCGGATCTTCTGAATGTCATGCAGGCTTATACCGCGATGATGGATCTGGTCAACGTCCAGATCGAGAAACGAGTCCGCAATCAGATCAATCGTTCCGTAAACTGCGAGACTGCGAATCTGCGCAAAGTCGTGGAAGCGTCTCTGAAGCAAACCGAGGCGATCCGGTATCTGACGGAGCATAAAGGCTGGGAATCCCTGCCGCCGCAGCTTGCGGAGATGGCGAGGATACGGCTAGAATATCCTGATTTGAGTCTCCAGGAGCTCGGAAGCCGTCTGGAGCCGCCGGTCAGCCGTTCGGGAGTCAATCATCGTCTGCGCCGTCTCATGGAGATGGCGGAAGATCTGCGTAAACAGGAACAGGAGTAAAAAAATGGTCGAGAAAAAAGTTGTCGTAACACTGGAGAACGGTCTGGAATCGAGGCAGGCAGCGCGTCTTGTGCAGGAAGCGGTCTGCTATACGTCCAGAATCTATATCGTGATGGAGGACATCCAGGTCAACGCGAAGAGCATTATGGGCGTTGTCTCGCTTGGCGCGCTCAAGGATGAGACCGTTACGGTCCGCGCGGACGGGCCGGATGAAGCAGAAGCCGCGGCCGCCGTAGCAGCCATGCTGGGACAGGATATCCGTTAACGGACCGGACAGAAAGGGTATGCTGAAGCTTTATATCGGAGAGGAAGGATCCGGGCGTACTTCCCGGATCCATGAGGAATTCAGACAGGAGTCATCTGTTCGCAGAACGATTTTGATTGTTCCCGAACAGATTACTTTTAATGCGCAGAAAAAGCTGATCCTGCCGCAGAGTGGCAGAGGCATCCTGGAATCAGAGGTCCTGAGCTTCCGGAGACTGGCGCACCGTGTTCTGGAAGAAACGGGGCAGAGCGATCTGGTCTCTCTCGATGAGGTCGGCAAAAGTATGCTGCTGTACAGGATCGTACAGGAGGAACTGCCGAATCTGTCCTATTACCGTTCCAGCGCGCACAGCCAGGGCTTTCTGAAGCGGCTCAAGGACGTTTTCTCTGAATTCTCCCAGTACGAAATCGGAGAAGATCAGCTGAATCAGGCGTTGGATAAAGCTCCGGAAAACAGCAGCCTGCATGCCAAGCTTTCGGATTTTATCAGGATCCTGCGGCGCTATCAGGAGGAAATGCTGCAATATGGCGAGATTTCGGAGAAGCTGCTCGACAGACTTGCCGATACGATCCCGGAATCGCGGTATCTTGCAGGGGCGTCCGTCTTCGCGGATGATTTCTATGGCTATACACCGCAGCAGATGCGTGTATTCAGTGCCTTGCTGTCCCGTGTAAAGGATCTGACCGTTGTTCTGACACTGCCGGAGGAGGTCGCGCGCGAGACGCTTACAAGCGGAATCGCTTCCCGCGGGGACCTGTTCGATACCGGCAGGGCAACGCTCCTGCGTTTTGTAAAGTTGGCCGAAGAGCGTCATGAACCGATGCGGACCGAGTATTTCCACGGGGACAGAAAAACACCGCTGTCCTATATGGCGCGCGCGTTTTTTCAGAACAGAAAGCCTGTCGCGGCAACCATGGCCGCCGCGACCTCCGCGAATACGGCCGCAACAATGGCCGCCGGAAACATAGCCGCAACCACAGCCGCGCAGAGCGGCGAATCGGCGGCGCGGGAGATCGGCTCTCGAATCCATCTGTTCTCCGGACCGGATATCCGCACGGAGATGCGGACGGTTTTTGACCGGATTGTATATCTTGTGCGGGATCGCGGATACCGCTACAGGGAGATCGGGATCGCGCTCTGTGATTATGCGGGATACGCGCCGTATCTGCGGCAGCTTTCCGATGAATACGGAATCCCGGTATTCATGGACGAGACCTCGGGCGTAATGGCGCATCCCTTTGTCCGTATGATCCTGTCGCTGTTCCAAATCCTGCGGACGCGGTGTTCTTACGATACTTTTCTTTCCTTCCTGAAGACGGGCTTCACACCGTTTACCAGGGAGCAGACGGACCTTTTTGACAATATGGCGCTGGAAAGGGGCTGGCGCGGCGTGCACAGGATGCTGGAGGGCCTGCGGACCGTTGCCGCGGGAGCAGCCAACGAGCAGGAAGCGAACCTTTACCTTGATGTTTTCAGCGAATTCCTGGATACTGCCACGCACAAATTCAAAGCGCACGCAAAGGAATGGTGCGCGCTGCTTACGCGTTTCCTCGAGGTCTCCGGAGTGGAAAAAGTCCTGGAGCATCAGGCTTCGAAGCTGCACGAGGACGGATTCTATCTGCGCGAAGCACAGTGCAGGCAGCTTTTCGAAAAGGCGGATGCCGTGATCCGGCGGATCGCGGAGATTATGCCGGATACAGAGATGGACGCGGATACCTTCTGCGGTATTCTGGCGGCAGGACTGTCAGAGGTCAAGGTCGGAATGCTTCCACCGGAGATCGATCAGATCACGGCCGGAGATCTCACACGATCCCGCTTCCAGGATCTGAAGGTTCTCTTCATCGCGGGCTTCGGAGAGGATAATTTCCCCCATATCGTACAGGATCAGGGGCTCCTTCTGGAGAGAGAAAGAGACCAGCTTGCGGACGTGATGACGCTTGCTCCGGGTGGAATCGGGCAGATCTGCGATCAGCAGTTCCGTCTGTATATCCTGCTGAATACGCCGCGGGAAGAGCTTTATGTCAGTTATGAGGCCCGCATGGAAAAAGGCGAGGCCAAAGGTCCGTCTCTGTACTGGAACCGTTTTGCCGAGATCGGCGGGCCGGATGTACTGAGTCCGCTTCCGTCCGTAGTATCGCTTGCGGAACCGGCTTTCCAGAGATTCTGCGAGGCAGAAGAAAAAGATCCTGTCCTGCAGCAGTGGTTTATGACGCATGAGCCGTACGCGGACCGCCTCGCGGGGATGTCGGGAGCGGGAGGCATCATCAGTGAATCCCTGTCTCCGGCTTCCGCAGGAGCACTCTGGGATCCGCGGGATCAGGAGGTTTCGATCACGCGGATGGAGACGTACGGGCGCTGCCCGTACCGGTATTTCCTGCGCTACGGACTGCGGCTGCAGGAAAGAGACCCATTTGAAGCGACATTGGCGGATGACGGACAGGTCCTGCATACCGTCATGGAAGACGCGGGCAATCTGCTCCAGCGCTTTTTCAGCGAGGATGTCGACGATGAAGAGATCGAGCAGATCGTTGATACGCTTTTTGCGCGGAGTGAAGAGCAATATCAGAAATACGCAGATAACAGCCGTTATCACTATTACTGGCATAAATTAAAGAAAAACGCGGGATATTCGTTGATCCGTATGCGGGACCAGCTGCGGATCGGAGATTACCGCCCTGAGTATTTTGAATGGAAATTCGGGAACAGAAGGGGCAGCAGTTTGCCTCCGCTTATCGTGCCGCTTGCCGATGGACAGCTCCTGCGGATCGACGGAGTCGTGGACCGCGTGGATCTGTATGATACGGAAGGGAAGACTTACGTCCGGGTCATCGACTATAAATCCGGCGCGCAGTCTTTCTCCGAGAGAGATATCTGGGACGGAGTTTCCATGCAGCTGCCTGTCTATCTGGACGCGGTCTGCTCCGGACTGCAGAAACAGGGACGCAGCGTGCATCCGGCCGGAATCCTGTATTTCAGCCTGACGCCTTCGGTGGTGTCTGTCGAAGATGACTGGGACGAGGATAAGATCGAAGACAAACTGAGAAAAGAAAGCCGTCTTGACGGTGTGATTTCTTCTACAAAGGAAGCGCTGGAAGGCATGGCGCGGGAGGGCACGATCAACGATCTGGTCCCGGTCCGTGTTCTGAAAAACGGAGGGATCAATAAGGCGGATCAGTTCAAGGTCCGTTCCGAGCGAGAGCTCAGCGGGCTGTCCCGTTTTACGGAGCGCAGGATCGCGCAGTTCGCGGATCGTTCACGGCAGGGCTTTATCGCGAAGCTGCCGTTTAGAAAAGGAGACGAAAAGGCCTGCACCAGATGTCCTTATCGGGAATGCTGTGATTACGATATCCGGATCCGTGGGGCAGAGGAGAGAAGATCGGAATATCCGGGTCCGCAGGCTTTCTGGCAGAGAATGGAACAGGAGGACGCCGATGAAACAGACAGATGACAAACGCTGCATCCGGGAGATTACGGAGGAGACGGAGAACCTGATCCTTTCGCCTTACGCTGCGCACAGCACGGCTTCACGGGGCAGAAAGATTCCGGAAGAGCCGTGTGATATGCGTACGGTCTATCAGAGGGACAGGGACAGAATTCTGCACTGCAAGGCGTTTCGCCGTATGATGCATAAGACGCAGGTTTTCCTGCGGCCGGAGGGCGATCACTACAGGACGCGGCTTACGCATACCCTGGAGGTCTCGCAGATCGCGCGCTCGATCAGCCGCTCGCTTCGTCTGAATGAGGACCTGACGGAAGCGATCGCTTTGGGACATGATATCGGCCATACTCCTTTCGGACACGCGGGAGAAAGAGTCCTGAACCGCAAGATGGAGCACGGTTTCGCGCATGCGCAGCAGAGCATTCGTGTGCTGGACGTGCTGGAGAAGGACGGGGAAGGCCTGAATCTGACCTGGGAGGTTCTTGACGGCATCGCGAACCATTCGATGAGCAAGATGCCGTCGACGCTGGAGGGACAGGTCGTCCGTCTTTCCGACAAAATGGCGTATATTCATCATGATATCGACGACGCGATCCGGGGACAGGTGATCGCGGAGGAGGATCTGCCGCCGGAATGCTGCGATGTCCTGGGATATACGGTGAAAGCCCGGCTGAATCATATGATCCGGGATGTGATCGCGTCCAGCATGGGACAGAATTCCATCAGCATGACGCCGCGTGTGGAGAACGCGATGCTCGCATTGCGGCAGTATATGTTCGACCATGTCTATATTCATTCGGCCGCGAAGCAGGAGGAAGGTAACGCGGAGAGGATGATCGAGAATCTGGTGGATTATTATCGCGCGCATCCGGAGGCGCTTCCCGAGGAGTATCAGCGGCGCATGCGGGAATACGGCGACAGCCTCGATACCGCGATCTGTGATTATGTATCCGGAATGTCCGATAACTATGCGGTCCGCTGCTTCCAGAGGATTTATATTCCCAAGGCGTGGGACGTATATTAAGCAGCGGGCAGATTACAGAGATGGACAGAAGAATCTATGCGGATCACGCTGCGGATACGCCGGTCCGTCCGGAAGTTCTGGAGATTATGCGGCAGTCCTATGCAAACGCGTCGGCATTGTACGCGGACGGGCGCAGCGCGCGGAAAGCCGTCGAAAACGCCCGGCGGACGATTGCAGAGCTGCTCGGCAGAGAGCCCGGCGAGATCTTTTTTACTTCCGGCGGGACGGAATCGGACAACTGGGCGGTCAAAGGTGCGGCGTGGAAAGCCGGCAGGGGACATATCCTGACGACGATGATCGAGCACCCGGCGGTCTATGAGAGCTGCCGCAGGATGGAGAGGGACGGATTTGCCGTAACCTATCTGAAACCGGATGCTTCCGGGAGAATCCGGATCGACGATGTGCGGAACGCGCTTCGGCCGGACACTTTTCTGATCAGTGTGATGGAGGTCAATAACGAGACCGGTGTGATCCAGCCGTCTGAAGCGATCCGGGAGATCGCACGGGAGAAGAATATTCTGTATCATGCGGACGCGGTACAGGCCGCAGGCAGATGCGCGATTCCGCAAGCCGATCTTGTCAGCCTCGCAGCGCATAAGTTCGGCGGGCCGCAAGGGACGGGCCTTCTTGTGATTCGGCAGGGGACGGATATCCGTAAGCTTCTGGACGGCGGCGGGCAGGAACGCGGACATCGCGCCGGGACGGAGAATGTTGCCACGATTGCCGGTATGGCGGAAGCTTTAAGGATTGCCATGCGGGAACAGGAGCAGGAGAACCGGAGGCTTGCGCGTTTGCAGGAAATCCTGCTGGACGGGCTTTCGGGAGTGGCGGGGATAACGGTTTCCGGCAACGGGATAACTTCCGGCAACGGGACAGATTCCGGCAACGGGACAACTTCCAGCAACAGAGCAGAAACTGTCCCCGGCATTGTCAATCTGCGTATTGACCACATCGACGGAGAGGAGCTGACCTTGCTGCTCGATCTGGACGGCATCGAGATCGCGACAGGTTCAGCCTGCGCGGCGGGAGACGGCCGTCCCTCACGGGTTTTGACGGCGATGGGGTGTTCCGCGGAAGAAGCATATGGGTCGGTACGGATTTCTTTTGGATACGGGAATACGGAAGAAGACGCTGCCGTGATCGCGGAGCGCATTGCGTATCATGTGCAGACTTTGCGGAAAAAGGCGCCGGGCTATCTTGGCAAGCTGATCCACTATCAAGGCTACAAATAACTGTAATAAAGAAAATCATACATCGGGAGGGTTCACAATGAAGGCAGTATTGAATCTGGACGAAAAGACGGCGCGTATCAACAAGAATATCTACGGTCATTTTTCGGAGCATCTGGGACGTTGTATCTACGGCGGGATCTATGT
>CACZPA010000207.1 GCA_902782895.1 uncultured Eubacteriales bacterium | reverse complement strand
TTCTGCTCGGTCTCGGCACGGATCAGGTCGTTTTCCTGCTCTATCAGTTCGTTGGCCTTGCGCAGATCCTCCTGTGCTCTGTGGATTTCGCTCTCATCTTCGATCCAGAATGCGTATCCTCCCCGGATCTCAATGCCGCAAAGCTTCTGATCCGGCGTGAGCGCAGCCGGTCCGTTCACAGCCAGTTCCAGCTTTTTCCGGTCAGCGGCAAATGCTGTCCGCGAATGATAGACCGGCCGGTATTCCAGATCCGTGATCATGGCAGGCATTCGAAGATTGCCGAAAAAGCCCGGATAATTCTCGTTATAAGGGATCAGACGGCTGCGGATACAGACCTCGATAATCCCAAGCATACAGAAAATATCGGTCTCCGGTACGCCGTACATTCTGTATCCGTGTGTTAAGGATCTGTCTAGGACAAGGAGATTCAGCAGTATGATTGCGAACCATATTATGACGATACCTATCAGTCCCCGGATCACGCCTGTGGGTCTTCGGCTTATCTCACGGTACAGCAGCGCGAGCCCTGCCACGGTAATGGTAATCATCCAGACATAGAGCAGATAGAAGCCGATACCGTACGTATATGTCCCTGTCGCGACGACAAACTGTGACAACTCTACAGACGGCCTGTAGATCAGATTGTGCAGATCATTGGTTATGACCATGACCGACAGAACAACAGCCGGTATCAGGAGCAGTGTTTCATTCCACCGGCCGGGCTGCTCCCCTCTGTGAATGCGGATACAGATCATCAGGAACAACGCCGGTATCATCATCTGCGGAGCTCTGTAGGTATAGATAAAATACCGTGTCACGACAATGCCCTGCGCGATATTATACCGGAAAATCCGTACAAGCATATAGGCAAGCATCCATCCGGCGATCCAGATCATATATTCTCTGACTTTTGAGACCAGTATCCGCATGCGCAGCGACTGCTGCCAGAAAAGCAGCAGTCCGATAAAGATCATATCGTGCATACACGCCATGATAACGTCGATCACAGGCTTATCTGTCCGCGTCAGCAGATTCATGAACCCCGCAAGCAACAGGAAGCCGATAAAGATCCACGTGTTTTTCTTCAGACTTGTGTTCGTCATATACAAAGCCTCTTCAGAATCATCTGTTGGTATTCCTATATTATAAAGCCCCTCCCTGCCGGCTGTCCGGCAGGAAGGGGTACGTATTACTCCGACTGTTCTTATCTGTCCTTCATGAGATCCCAGAGCTGCGGGCTTGGGGACGGGATCACGGTCGTCGTGATGAGCTTGGCCGCAACGCGCGGATCCGCGGCCGCCGCTTCGACCGCTGCCTGTACAGCCGCGACCTCTCCGACGTAGATGACGTAGCCCTTGCCGCCCAAGTGGCTTGCGAGTCCCAGGCGCACAAGCTCGGTTTCCGCCGCTTTCACGCCCTGATCCGCCGCTACGATCGCGGATGCCGCCGTCCAGGTCTCCACGATGCCCATCGCGTTCACCTGCTTATACGGGAACTCCTGTGTCAGCGCGTCAAAAACCGCATCCGCCGGATTGCCCAGCATAAACGTATCCACGAGGGATTCCCCCGCGGTCTGTTTTGCCCGGTCCAGGGCTGCTGTCACCGCCGAAATGCTGCCGCGGATAATCACGATGAATTTACCCGGGCAGGTCGGCTTAGCCGTAACATACTCTACGCTGGCCGTTTTGACCAGCTGGTCCGCCGCTTCATAGCCGTGCGCGATGCTGGCAAGCTCCAGCATCCCCAGTGCGCGGTATCCGTCCTCTACCGTTACACGGTAACTTTCGTCCGCCATGAGTTTACTCCTTGACGACGATCTCGTCCGGGCTGTCGATAACACCGACGATCGCTGCGTCGATAGACGCGGCTTCACTGCCGGAGAGCATCCGCGCGGCGCTTCCGACGGAGACCAGCACATAATCACCGATGCCGGCGCCTGCCTGATCCACAGCTACAAGTCTCTTGATGTCGCTCTGCATCACCGGCAGAGGCTCGACGATCATGAACTTGCTTCCGATCAGGTTGCTGTTCTTCCGTGTGGACACAACCGTCCCGATAACTTTCGCAATAATCACTTACAGATCTCCTTCCAGACTATAAAAACCACACTCACCCGCAGACAATGGGGAGCATATCCCCCTGGCGGATTCCCAAAGCATTCGCTTCATCCGTGTCGATGTGCATTTCCAGCGTAAAGGAAGGATCCACCCGTACCGGAACATTCTCCAGAAGTCCCCCTCTTTCGGAAGGCGCCTGTACGCTGACCACCTGTCCGTCATGCACGCCGAAACGCTTCGCATCCTCCGGCGACATATGGATGTGGCGCTGGGCGACGATACAGCCCTGCTCCAGCGATACAGCTCCCTTGGGGCCTACCAGGATAATCGGCGCGGAACCGTCCAGATCTCCCGACAGACGCACCGGCGCTTTCACGCCCAGTTTGATGCCGTCCGTCGCGGAAATCTCGACTTGCGTCTGCTTGCGCAGCGGGCCGAGCACGCGGACGTTCTCGATCGGACGCAGCTTAAGGCCGATGATCGTCAGCGTCTCTTTCGCGGCAAACTGTCCGCCCATCAGCTCTTTGAGGGGCGTCAGTTCCGATCCCGGTCCGAACAGGGTATCCATATCTTTACGGCAGAGGTGGATGTGCCGCGCGGACACACCGACCTTTACACATTTGCCGGGATCCGCGGCGACGCTGCGGCCCCCCAGCTGTTCCAGAATGCGGGCTGTGATTTCCTTTACCAAAGCCTCATTCTGCAATTGAATCACCTATCCTTCTGCGGATGGATCAATCCAGATGAGGAAGGATCTTTTCGACGTCGCCGTGCGGGCTCGGGATCACGTGAACCGCAATGATCTCGCCCAGATTCTGTGAAGCGGCAGCGCCGGCTTCGGTAGCGGCCTTAACGGCTCCTACGTCTCCGCGGATCATAACGGTAACAAGGCCCGATCCGATCTTCTCGGTTCCCGCAAGCTTAACGTTCGCGGCCTTGACCATGGCATCAGCGGCCTCGATCGCCGCGACCAGTCCTCTTGTCTCAATGAGTCCCAGAGCTTCCATATTCTTAATCCTCCTCAAAATTGAAGTGATACTTACTCTTGCTGATTTCAATCTGTTTCATGATCTCCGGGTGCGGATTGGGGATCACCGCGTACGCGGCGACCGTTCGGATGCAGGTCGCTCTTGCCGCATCGATGGCTGCCTGCACGGCAGACACCTCACCCGTGATCACGATGGAAACAAGCCAGCCGCCGAGTTTTTTCTCCCATGTCAGCATCTTGACATCCGCGGCCTTAAGCATGGCATCGACGGCTGCCACCGCCGGTACGTATCCCTGCAGTTCAAAAATACCGATAGCCTGCACAGCAGCCGCCTCCTTTCATGCTTCTTTGTCTCCGTCTCTGTGCGCGTGTCCGATTCCTTATTGTTGCTTAAACCGATCAGTCGAGCGTGGGAAGGATCTTCTCTACGTCGTTGTGCGGTCTCGGAATTACATGGACAGCGATGATCTCGCCAAGATTCTGCGCAGCGCTTGCACCGGCTTCGGTAGCTGCCTTAACAGCTCCGACGTCTCCGCGTACCATAACGGTAACCAGTCCGGATCCGATCTTCTCGGTGCCGATCAGCGTAACGTTGGCTGCCTTAACCATGGCATCCGCCGCCTCGATTGCTGCTACCAGTCCTCTGGTCTCGATCATTCCTAATGCCTGTAACATGATGTTTTCCTCCTTCAAAGGTATAAAATGATGTGTGATTTGCTAATGTGAAAACTGTGTTGCGATCAGACTTCCATCGGCTTGTACTTGCCGAGGCAGCTGATATCGAGCATCGCTTCCGTCTGCTCGTCCGGCCTTGCGATGATGTGCTTCTGATAGACCTCGCTGACCTTGTTGGCCGCTTCCTCCGCTGCCGCCATGGCCGCCTTGACGTCCTCTACGGAGCCGCGGAACTTGATCGAAACAAGCAGTGGCACCCGATACTTGTCCGGGTTGACCGGCTTGTTCTTATCCATGGCCTCGATCCGCACATTGCCGGCCTTGCATCCCGCGTCGCCGGCTACATACGCCGCCGTCATTCCCATGACTTCCAGGATCCCTGCCGCTTCCATGCCGGGCCGCCTTACTTCGCGATATACGCGACCTTAAGACCAAGCTGCTTGATGTTGACGTCCATGGCCTCGTTCATCTGCTCCAGCGGGAACTCGTGCGTAACCATGTCCTCGATCGGAAGTCCGATGCCGACGGCTCTGCGCAGGAAGTCCATCGTGATCGGATAATCGCTGACCTTGTAGGTCCAGGAACCGATCGCCGTGATCTCCTTGTTGCAGATATCCTGGTGCGGATTGATCGTGCAGTTGCCGTTGTCGGTGAAGAAACCCATCTCGCACATGCCGCCGCCGCGCTTGACCATCTTCCACGCGCCTGCCGCCGCGGAAGGCGCTCCCGTGCACTGGAACACGAAATCGGCTCCGCGTCCGCCCGTGACTTCCTTGATGCGGCGCATTTCCTCGTCAAAGTCCTTATAGTTCTTGAAATTGACGGTATACTTGGCGCCGTAGCGCTTGGACATCTGCAGACGCTTCTCATCTCCGTCCACAACGATGATGTTCTCAACGCCCATCGTGCGGACCGCCGCGACCATCATCATACCGATGGGGCCTACGCCCTGGATCAGTACGTTGGAGTTGAAAGTGATCAGACCCGTCGCCTTTGCTCTCTCGAGCGCGTGCGTGATAACCGCTGCAGGCTCGATCAGCAGGCGCATCTTCAGGCTCATATCGTTGACCTTGAAGAATGTGGAGCCGGGACGGATTACCAGATAATCCGAGAACCAGCCGTTGAAATGATAGTGGTCATCCGACGGCATCAGTCCGTAGATACCGGAGTTCTCGCAGAGATTATCGCGGTCTCTCATGTTGAGGCAGGCATCACAGTGTCCGCAGGGGATCGTGCAGGTAACGATCTTGTCGCCGACCTGCAGCGGTTTGCCGACCGTATCCTGCGTGATGTTCTTGCCCATCTTGACGATCGTACCGCTTCCCTCGTGGCCCAGGACCACCGGGATCAGTCCGAACGGATCGTTCTTGTACTCATGAACGTCGGTGCCGCAGACACCGCAGCCCTCGACCTTGACGAGCATTTCGTCATCCCCGATCTCCGGGATGTCGAATTCCTTCAGCTCGATCTTGCGCTTCTCCGTCATCATCGCGACACGCGCGCGCTTCGGGATGTCGTACTGGCTCTTCGCGGAAAGCGCGGCGGCCGGAGCTCCGACCGTCTTCTTGCCCTGCATCTCTGCCAGAACTTTAGCCACGATCTGCTGAATCGCTTCCTGATTATATTCCATCCTTCCAGCTCCTCTCTGGCTCAATTTATTGAAATCGTCTGAATTAGCGGATACAGAACGCGTCCGTCATCACGCAGCGGCGTGATTTGGTGAAAGTACGGGCGGACGTGAGGCCCTCGCCCGTGCGGCTCGCGATCGTGAAGGTCGGGAAACCCTCACCTCCCATGCCGAGCGCCGCGTAGGACGGGCCGTTCTTAACGAAAATCGCCGTGTCGATCATCTGGCCGAATTTCGTCAGGTTGTCGATATTCTTGGAATGCATGTGCGCGGAATGGCGGTTGCCGTGCTCCAGACGCACGCCCATCTCCATGGCTTCCTGCGCGCTCTTCGCGCGGACGATGCCCAGAATCGGCATCATCAGCTCGGTCTGCACCAGGATGTGATCCTCCGGGGCCTCGAGAATGATGCAGCGGATACTCGGATCCGCGTCGATCCCAAGCGCTCTGAGGAATTTATAAGCGTCTCTGCCGACCCAGTCACGGGATACGGCCATCTTGCCGCTCTTATTCGGAACAACAACCATCTCGGAGAGCTTCGCGATCTTATCCTGATCTCTCAGGAGATACGCGCCGTTCTTCTGCATCTCGTCGATCAGCTCGTCCGCGATGCTGTCCACGGCGACGACCTCTTTCTCCGCGATGCACGGCAGATTGTTGTCAAGCGTGCATCCGTTGATGATCGATTCCGCCGCGTGCGGGATGTCTGCCGTCTCATCGACGACTACCGGCGGATTGCCCGCGCCGGCGCCGATCGCGCGTTTACCGGAGCTAAGGACCGCCGTAACGACTCCCGGGCCGCCCGTCGCGACAAGCAGCGGGATGTCGCGGCTCTTATACATGACCGAAGCCGTCTCCAGCGTCGGGACTTTCACCGTCGCTGCGATATTGGCAGGGCCTCCTGCCATGATCGAAGCCTTGTTGACAAGCGATACCGCGAAGCTCGAAACGCCGATCGCGCTCGGATGAGGATTGAAGACGACGGTATTGCCCGCCGCGACCATTCCGATCGAATTGCAGAGGACGGTTTCGCTGGGGTTCGTCGAGGGCGTGATCGCTCCGATGACGCCGAAAGGCCCCTGCTCCACAAGCGTCAGTCCGCGGTCGCCGGACCATGCGATCGTCGACAGATCTTCCGTGCCCGGAGTCTTCTCCGCGACCAGACGGTGCTTGATGATTTTATCTCCGACGCGGCCCATACCGGTCTCCGCAACGCCCATCTCCGCGAGCGGCTGCAGATTCTCGAGGGTCAGCTTCCGGATATTGCTGATAATCTTCTCGCGGAATTCAAGCGGCATGCGGCGAATCTCCTTCTGCGCGCGTACCGAGGCCGCGATAGCTTCTTCCATTGTATCATAGATGCCGGTCTCCTCCTGTTCAGAGGGACGCAGCGTATCCATGCTGGCCAGTACAGAACGGACGATTTCCTCCAGTTCTTTCTCAGATACTGCCAAAGTTACACCTCCCGTACTTACGGTCTTTATAGCTCCTGCATGCGGAGGAAAAGCTCTCCCCCCACATCGCCCATCATCGTATCATTCTCGGCCGTCGAACCGCTGACGCCGAGCCCTCCCAGGATATTGCCGTCGCGGTCCTTAAGCGGTACTCCGCCGCCGAAGATCACGATCCGTCCCTGGTTGGTATTCTGCAGTCCGTACAGGCTGCCTCCGGGAGCGCACAGCGCGGCAAGCTCCTTGGTCGGCATCTGCAGGGAAACCGCGGTCCAGGCCTTGTTAACGGCTATATCATAGCTTGCGATGTAGGCACCGTCCATGACGTCCACCGACACCGGTCTGCCCTCCCGGCTGCATACCGCAACCACCAGGGACAGTCCTCTCGCGGCCGCCTCGTTCTCAAGCGCCTGCATGAAAACCCTGATATTCGCGAGGGACATCGGATTCGCGGAATTCCAGCTGCCACGGGAAATACTCTGCGTGCCGCCCGCGTTGCCGCCTGCCGTATTACACACGCTCGTCCTGCCGTTTATCGCCGCGTTGCCCGCTGTCGTGCCGTTCGGCTGGCCTTCTCTGCGGATCGTGTCGAGATACATCGACGCCGCCCACAGATAATCGGACAGACGGTTCAGATAACGGCGCTGCAGCGCGGATTCTTTGGATCCGACTGCGATATCGGCGCGGATGTAAATCCGCTCCGCCCGTCTCACCACCGCGCGGGCCTGCATCAGCAGCGCCGCTGTCCGGCAGCTCATGACGGCCTTGTCCGGATCGAACCCCTGATAGTAAGCCGCGTAGGAATCGGTTTTCCCTTCCAGAAAAGCTACCGGTCCGTCCCCGAGGGACTCCCCGCGCGCGGTCTCTCCGCGGAGATATTTCAGGATCCGGATCAGGTGACCGGTCACTTCCGCAAGATCCTGCACCAGACCGTCGCCGGCCGGTACAAACATCCTGGCGACGCCGATCGAGCTCTCTGTCTCCTCCAGCGCGCCGATCAGCTCAATCCGGCTGTTCGTCTTGGGGACATGCCGTCCGCCGAGAGAAGTCTGTCCGCCGTCTCCGTTTTTCGTATAGATCTGATCCTGCACAGAAACCGCTCACCTCCCTCTGCATGGACTATGCCCCTCTGCGTGGCAGAAGGAATTGCTATGGGTCTGAAACTTCTATCAGTGATTCAGCTCCGCGAGGATCTTCTTCGTGATCTCCGCTACCATGTCGTCATTGACCTGTGCCGGCTTAGCCGAGCCTGTGCTGCAGGATCCGCCGCAGCTGCCGCAGCCGCTGACACCGCTCTTGTGATTGAGCGCATGGCATCCGCCGTTGATATTCTGGCAGAGGTTGGCCGGATGCTTGCCGGTCATGCCCAGTTTGCGGCGAATATCGTACAGGCGCTGTACCTGCTCGTCGGAGAACTCCTGCGGTCCGCCGAGCTGGTTGGAGAGCAGCAGAAGCTGCGCGTAGAAGTCAACAGCTTCCATCTTATAATACGCGTTCAGCAGAGAATCGCTGAAGGTCAGTGCTCCGTGGTTCTCAAGCAGTACCGCGTCAAAATGCTCCAGGAAAGGCTCTACCGCGTCCGGGATCTCATCCGTAGAAGGAGTGCCGTACTTCGCGATCGGTACGCAGCCCAGAGAAATAACCGCCTCGGGCATGATCGGCTGTGTCAGCGGAATGCCCGCGATCGCGAAAGCCGTAGCATGCACGGGATGCGCGTGTACAACGGACTTGACGTCGGGACGCAGCTTGTAGACGCGAAGATGCATTTTGATCTCAGAAGACGGACGATATGGCGGATGAGAAGAAAGGACCTTGCCGTTCTCATCGACCTTGCAGATCATATCCATGGTCATGAATCCCTTGGAAATACCTGTCGGTGTGCAAAGGATCTCATGATCGTTCAGCTTTACGCTGATATTACCATCATTTGCGGCAACCATACCGCGGTTGTAGATGCGGCGGCCGATATCCAGTATCTGTTTTTTGATCTCATACTCACTGGCCATCAAAAGAACCTCCTTATGTGAATTAAGGAAATCCAACGTATTAGTCTGTCTGTTTCTGTCCGTTTCCGTGGGATTTTCTTTGTTTTGATCACATCTTATCAAAAAGCCGCAGTCTTGTCAAGGATTATTTCAGGAAAGACTGCGGCTTTTTACCTGTTTTTTGTTGTTTTGCTTTCGCTCCTGACGCTCACGCATAGACGAGCTTCACACCGGCGTTCGCAAGGGTCCGCTCCACCTGCTCCGGCAGCTGCTCATCCGTCACCAGAACGTCGATGTCCGCAAGGGACAGTGTCCGCACAAAGGACCGCTTGCCGAACTTGGTATGATCGGCCACAACGATCACCTGACGCGCGTTTTCACACATTGTACGCTTGATTACGGCCTCCTGCTCATGCGGTTCAAAAGTGCCCTCCGCCAGGTCCATCGCCTTGCAGCCAAGGATCGCGACGTTGACGTAATAATGCTTCAGCGCGTCCTCCGTCACGTTGCCGACGAGCGACATAATGCCCGGGCGAAGCGTCCCTCCGGTCACGATGATGTTCATGTTCTCCTGGAAAGCGACCTCCTGCGGGATTCTGACCGAATTAGTGATCATGGTGATGTTGGATCTGCCGGTCAGCTCCCGGACCACGAACATCGCGGTCGTACTGGAGTCCACCATTAAAGTGTCCCCGTCCTCGATCATCTCCGCGACCTTCAGCGCGATTTTGCGCTTGCCTTCGACGTTCTGCGTCTCGCGCACACGAAACGAGAAATCATATGTCCCGCTCGTCTGCGTGAGCACCGCTCCGCCGTAGGTCCGCGTCACCAGTCCGTCCTTCTCGAGCTTCTCGAGATCCCGGCGGATCGTCTCCTCGGTTACCTTGTATTCTTTCGCCAGATCCCCGACCCTTACGCTCGTATCCTTCTGAATACGCTCCAGGATCAGGTTCCGGCGGTCCATCGCCAGCATTTCCATCCGTCAGTCCTCCGTTGCCTTACGGTTCGTAAACCGCCATCGGGAAGGACGCGGCGATCATGTCCCTGCCCTCCTTCAGGCTGTCCAGACGTCCGAGCCCTTTCATCTGCATCAGCACGGATCCGCAGACCGCCGCCTCGACCGGTCCGGTCACCAGCCTGATTCCGCTCTCCTTCGCGATCTTCTCGCAAAGGAAAGCATCCTGGATGCCGCCGCCGACCATGTGGATATCCGTCGCTTTGCGTCCTGTCAGCTTCTCCAGATTGTGCGCGTGCACGCCGATCTTGCGGGAAAGCCCGTTGTAAGCCGCGACCGCGATCTCCCCGATCGTCTCCGGCCGCCCCTGCCCGTGTTTCTCGCAATAATCCTGCACCGCCGTTACCATATTCATCGGCGCGGTGAAAACATCCTCGTCCGGGTCGATCGTATAGTCCTGCCGTTCCGCGCTGCGGGCCGCCGCGATGATCTCCGGATAGCCGAGGGACAGATCAGTCTCGTTCCACTTTTTCTTGAGCTGCTGGTTGATCCAGAGACCCGTGATATTCTTCAGGAAGCGGATCGTACCCTCGACGCCGCCCTCATTCGTGAAATCGCTCTTGTAGGAATCCTCGGTGATGACCGGCTCTGGCAGCTCCATGCCGATCAGCGCCCAGGTTCCGCTTGACAGGAAGATGCTGTTCTCTCCGGCAAGCGGCGTACCGCAGACCGCCGAAGCGGTGTCGTGCGAACCGACCGCGACGACCGGAATTTTAGGCATGCCCGTCTCCTCGCAGATCGCGTCGGTCAAGGTACCGATAACTGTCCCCGGACTTACCATCGTTCCAAAGAGACTGCGCGGGATCCCGATAAAGTCCAGAATCTCCTGCGAAAAATCCCTCTTCTTCGCGTCCAGCAGCATGCCGGTCGAAACGTCCGAATACTCGCACGATTTCTCCCCGGTCAGGAAATACGCGAACAGGTCAGGCATGAACAGGATGCGCTCCGCGTTCTCGACCACGTAGGGACGGTATTTGCGGTCATAATAAAGCTGATACATCGTGTTGAAATCCAGATTCTGAATGCCCGCGATCCTGTAGATGTCGGCAAAATCCCACTCCTTGCAGACCTCCTGCATCGCCTTGGCATTCTTCGGATCACGGTAGCAGGACGGATTCGCCATCAGCTGTCCGTTGTGATCGATGTATCCGTAGTCCACACCCCAGGTATCGATACCGATCGCCTCCGCCTGCACGTCCATGCGGGCAGCCTTCTTAAGTCCCTGCTTCATCTCGTGGAAAAGCCTCGGGAAATCCCAGTAAAAATGTCCGTTCATCCAGACCGGATCGTTCGGAAAACGGTGAATCTCTTCCAGTGTCAGTTTGCCTTCTTCTACCCGGGCCAGCATCAGCCTGCCGGACGAAGCTCCGAAATCAAATGCGAGATATGCGCCATGCTGTTTCATCATCACGCCTCCATGTTGTTTTGATTTGTTTTGTGTTGGATTCATTGTATCATAGCCTGATCAGAAATGCAAGCATTCAAAAAGCCGGGGATGATATCGCTGCAATATCAGGCCCGGCTTGAGTTCACGGTGTCTCCGCTTTCTTGCTCTTATAAAGATTTCATCCCATTATAATACAGGTATACGTCTTCCAGCGAGATCCTGCTCTCGACCAAAACAGAACCGTCCGGATGCTCCCCGACAAACCGTGCCAGAATCCCGTCCGCCGTCGTCTCGATGCGGCTGATTTCGTACTGTTTCTGCAGCTTGGGCAGTTCCCCGGGCTGACAGATCTTTTCCCAGGCCTGACCCTCAAGCCCGGCGATCAGATCCGCGGGGGTCCCTTGCCGGATCAGTCTGCCGTGCGAAAGGATCAGGATATAATCGGCAAGGCTTTCCAGATCGCTGACGATATGCGTCGCCATCAGAACGATCTTATCAGCCGCCGTTTCAAAAAGGTGATTCCGGATATTGATCCGCTCTTCCGGATCAAGTCCGGCCGTCGGTTCATCCAGGATCAGAATCTCCGGATCCCCCAGCATCGCCTGCGCCAGCATCACCCGCTGCCGCATCCCACCGGAAAGCTTCCTGATCTTACGGTCCGCCTGTTCCGACAGATTCAGCGTCTGCAAAAGCTCCGGGACCTGCTCCGCCACGCGGCGGCGGTCCAGCTCCTTTACACTGCCGATATACTGCAGATACTGACGGGGCGTATAATCCTCATAAAAGCCCGTATTCTGCGGCATATAGCCGAGCTTGTGACGGAACCTTCTCCCCAGCGTCAGGATCTCCTCTCCGTCATACAGGATCGATCCGGAACTTCTCGGAATCAGATCCGTCATCAGCTTCATTAGCGTGCTCTTACCTGCGCCGTTCGGACCCAGCAGACCGTAGATACCTGGCCGCATATCCACTGTAAAATTGTCCAGCGCGCAGAGACTGCCGTAATACTTTGTCAAATCCTTAAAAATCAGTTCCATGGGATACCTCCGGATAGAAAAGCAAGATTGCCGTCAAGGATACTCATCGCTGTCGGGAATCGGCAGGATACCATGCCTGTAAGCTGCAGCACGCCCGGCACGAGGAGTAGGACCGCTGCCAGGAGAAAAGCCCACAGCGTATTCTGGCATCTGGATGAAATCCCTCCAATCAGCAGGCCGGTTAAGCACAGGATGATCAATCGATATAGATACAATAGGATCAGCCATCCCCGTATCGAAACCCTTAAGTCCCATTCTTTCATGAAACTCAGATTCTGCACCGGCGCTTCAGGGATCGGATACTCCCGTCCCGGCAACTGTCGGAGATAGACCGCCGTCCACGTCAGGAAAGCGATCAGCAGGATGTACCGGACCTTAACTCTCAGGACCTTCCTGCCTGTTCCATAGCTTCGGAAGAGTCCCTTCATATTCGAATTTGTTTCATAAGCTCCGATCCAGGCGAGACACAGGATCAGGACGCAGAGCGCAAGCAGGCTCTCCTGTCCCGCAAAAGACGCGTTGACAAGAGGATCAAGCAGCTTCCGGTAATCGTTTTGCGGCAGCAGATACGCCGCGATCCCTGTCTCCTCCTGCCTTGCCGCCTTCTCCTCCGCCTCCGTCAGGACGTCCCGGATCACTCCGGCCTTTTCCTCCAGCTCAAGGAACTTTGTACTGTCCCCGCCCGCGTCCACGGAGCTCATATACTCCAGGATCTCGGCCTCTGCTTCGGCAAGGCCTTCCTGCAGATAACGGATCTTATCCTCCGTGACCGGACCTTCCAGCTGCTTATATAAGCTCTCCCGCGCGAATTCAGCCGTATTCAGCGGAATGGACCGCACCGGATCATACCAGAAGATCCGCGCCAGGACCAGCGCCGTCAGGATCCAGATCCCGCTCTGCACGAACAAGCCTTTACGCAGCTCGTTTCGGAAGAGCCCCGGGACAGTACAGGCTCTCTGTATTCTTTGCTGTACCTTGTCCAGCCACCGGAGGATCTTAGGCGTCCGGAGTCCCGGCCTGCGGCAGTCGCAGACAAGCCCCGCCGCCGCGAGAAAGACGGTAAGTAAAGGTGTCAGGACCAACAGAAAGCCTCGCACCGACACCACCTTCTGTCCAAAGACCAGATAATCCGATCGGGTAAAGATATCCTGCGTCAGGAAGCACTGCATGAGATTGGCCTGACGAAGGATCGCCAGGGAGCTGATCGTACCGATATTCCGGTACAGCAGGTATTCTGTCCCGAACATCACGCCCAGGATCGTAACACTGAACAGCCAATGGGAACTTGCCGTAAAGACAATCCAGAGGATAATCCCAAGCAGGAATAATGCCATCATTTTCGCACATAGAAAGAACACCGCCATCCGTTCCAGACTGATGGGCAGTGTGCATTCCTTAAACATCGGAAGGGACTGCACCGGAGCAGAGCCCTGCAGGAAACCGTCTCCCCATATCACCGCGGCAAGCGCTTTACAACCGTATACAGATGCCACACCGAGTACCGCCGTGCACAGCAGCACCGCCAGATGCTGCAGCGCGAGCGGCAGCCGTCCTCCGGAATAGGCCATCAGCAGGGTTTTGCGGTTCTTTTGGTTGTCTGTGATCAGGTAAACCACTGTGAAACAGATAATCAGTAACGCTGCTGCTTCAATTCCCTGTCCGAAAAGAATACTCCAGGATGTGATCGGTACTGCTTCCAATAAATCCGGATCGATCCGGGCATAGTCTTCTCTGGTCCGGCCGGCGATCAGATAAGAAATCGATCCAGGTTCTGCAAAGAGCGGATTGTTCTGGATCTCGTCCGCTCTTTGCCTGACTTCGTCAAGGTAGGACGGATATGTATCCAGATACTGTTGATATTCCAAAGCTGCTATTTCTGCATCATCCGGATCTGCTGCGGCGTCCATCTGCACTTTTTCAAAGCAGAAAACCACCGCCAGCATCGCCAGCCAGACGATCCAGAGCTTGCGACTACCCAGGATCCTTGTCCATTCAGGTCTCATTTTCGTATTTTCTTAAGTCGTTCCTCCCACTCGTTGACTGTAATCCCTGAATAATCAGATTTATTCTCTGACCCTGACACAGACAGAACATAGTTGTCCTCTGTCACATAGAATGTCAGATCAGAATAGAATAAATACAGTTCCTCACGGTCTGCCGATGAAGAAAGATGTGTATGATAGGTTCCGATGATCCAAGTCTTCCCGTTCAGAAAATCCGGTGCAACTGATGTATCAAAATCTTCCACCATCAGAATGAATCTATCTCCCGCTTTTTTAGGCCCGGAAAAGCACTTTATGATTTCCATTTCATAACATACAAAATGATGTTCTGCTGGTATCTCGGCTCCAAGTTTGCTTTCAATAGCTGCAATTGCAGAATCATCGTTTCCGGGATTACTGCTTGTATAGATATCCTCTGCAGTGCCGACATATTTTATCTGTGCCCAAAATTCAACGACTTTGTTGGCCTCTTCCATGGTAGGAGATATTTTGTCCATAAACTCGCTTCCTGTCAGTCCCGTTGCCGGATATGTTTCACGAAGCGCCGCAATCTGACCATCTGATAATGCCTCCTGTCGCTGACAACTGCTTCCTATACTGATAAGGATTAATGTGAGTATTGAAATAATAATCGTATTTTTTGTCCATTCAGGTCTCATGGCGATACCTTCTCGATTCCAAGCGTAAACGTAGCCGGATTTTCCAAGATTTCATAATAAGCCGCGTATTCGTTGGCATAGGATACGTATACCTTCGATCCCGGTACCCATAGTTTGTATTTTTCTGCGGTATCCAGATCGATCATATAAGGA
>CACZPA010000206.1 GCA_902782895.1 uncultured Eubacteriales bacterium | reverse complement strand
GTTCTGGCGGGCAGTGCCGTGAATCTGTATGAGGGCATGGTCCGGACGATCCGGATGGGCGTCGCGCCGGAAGACGCGATTCGCGCTGCCGCGTATAATCCGGCTGCCGCGCTTGGAATCGAGGATCGATACGGAAGCATTGCGGTCGGGAAAACCGCGCGTCTTGTGCTTGCACGTCAGGACTGGTCGATCGAAAGAGTTCTGTGAGAGGATACTATATGACGTTTTGGCAGTTATTGAAAGAACAGGCGGATGTGATCCGGGAAAAGGATCCTGCGGTACACAGTGTACTGGAAGTGTTCCTGTATTCGAGCTTTCGGGCGCAGTGGGCCTATCAGAAAGCGCATCGCTGCTATCTGAAGGGACATTATCTGCTGGCGCGTCTTATATCCCAGCGCGCGGCCCGGAGGACCGGTATTGAGATCCATCCCGGCGCGACGATCGGACGCAGGCTTTTCATCGATCACGGATCCGGTGTTGTCATCGGAGAGACAGCGGAGATCGGAGACGATGTTACGTTGTATCAGGGTGTTACATTGGGTGGAACCGGTAAGGAGAAAGGCAAAAGACATCCGACCATTAAGGATGGTGTGATGATCGGTGCCGGAGCCCTGGTTCTTGGTTCCTTTACGGTGGGAGAGTATTCCCGGATCGGCGCGGGCAGCGTTGTGCTTGCTGAAGTTCCTCCTCACTGTACGGCGATCGGCGTTCCCGCAAGAATCGTGAAATACCATGAAGAGGGCGAGAAGCCGGCGCAGAACCTGGATCAGATCCATATTCCGGATCCGTACGCGGCGGATCTGCAGGAGATCCATCAGGAAATGCAGAATCTGCAGCATGAAATCTTACAGGAAATGCGGGACGGTCTGGGCATATGATGATCGTTAAGAATACTGAAGAAGAGCTTGGAATCTCCAGAGATCCTGGGCTGATGACGCCCATAGCGCTTGCGTTTATCGGGGACAGCGTGTTTGACCTGTTCCTGCGGACCAGAATCGTGATCGGGACAGATGTTTCGCCGAAGAAAATGCATCTGCAGGCCTCGCGCTTTGCCCGTGCGGAAGCGCAGGCGCAGATGGTGGAAGGAATCTGGGACACTCTTACGGAGCATGAGCAGGAGATCGTGCGGCGCGGACGCAACGCGAAGGTCCATACGATCCCCAAGCACGCAGAGGTCATGCAGTATAAGATCGCTACGGGTTTTGAGGCCTTGCTTGGCACCCTGTATCTGGAGCAGCAGGATGAGCGGCTGTGGGAAGTGATGGAAGCCGGATACCGATATATCGTGGAAAAGGAAGAGGATCATGGAAACGGAAGATAAGGCTTATATTGCCGGAAGGAATCCCGTGCTGGAGGCGCTGAAGAGCGGAAGGCTGATCGAGAGCGTATATATACAGCAGGACGCGGGACAGAATCTGACCGGTACACTGGGACAGATCGCTTCGATGTGCCGCAAGAACCAGATCCCTGTTAAACCGGCCGGCAAGCGCAGACTGGACGAAATGAGCGCGGGGGAGCATCATCAGGGCGTTGTCGCGGTGATCCAGAGCTATCCGTACGCGGAGCTTTCAGACGTTCTGCAGAAGCTCAAAGACAAAGACCGCGAGAAGCTGGGGGATCCATTTATCGTCATTCTGGAGAATATTCAGGATCCGCATAATCTCGGCGCGGTGATCCGCTCTGCGGAGGGCTGCGGCGCGGACGCGGTACTGATCGCGAGCCGTCACGCGGTGGGACTGACACAGGCGGTCGCCAAGACAGCGGCAGGAGCCTGTGAATATGTTCCGGTCGTTAAGATGGGCAATATCACACAGACCATTAAGAAGCTGAAGGACGAGGGCTTCTGGATCGCGGCGGCGGATATGGACGGAACGCCGGCTTTCCAGGCTAATCTCAAGGGACCGCTCGCGCTTGTCATCGGAGGGGAGCATGAGGGCGTCAGCCGTCTCGTAAGAGAGAACAGCGACTATATCATTTCACTGCCGATGCGCGGCCATATCGATTCCTTAAACGCGTCCGTCGCGGCAGGGATCCTGATGTACGAGGTCGTCCGACAGCGCTATTATACGAAATAAACAGAGAATACAGACACGATAGAAACGACAGAAAACAGTTAAGAAAGCAGGGGACAATATGGGAGAAACCGAATCGATCCGGCCGGAGTGGGACTCTGTCAGCGATGAAGAGCTCATCCGGATCACGAAAGGTCCGGAACCGGACGCGCATGACGCGGTGGATACACTGCTGGAGCGTTACAAGGACCTCGTCCGGGTCAAGACAAGACCGTATTTTCTGCTGGGAGCGGACCGCGCGGATCTGATTCAGGAAGGGATGATCGGCCTGTACAAGGCGATCATCGGGTATCAGGACGGCAAGAACGCGGCCTTCCGCAGCTTTGCGGAGCTTTGCATATCCCGGCAGATCATGACAGCGGTCAAAAACGCGAGCCGGATGAAGCATTGGCCGCTCAACAGCTATATTTCACTGAACCGTACCGTGAATGACGATGAGGATAAGGAAACGACGATGATGGATATTCTTACGCAGTCCGGCGCGGTCACACCCGAGGATCAGGTAATCGATAAAGAACAGATGGAGAGACTGCAGAAGATGCTCGACGAGCGGTGCAGCAAGTTTGAGCACAGGGTGCTGTCCCTGTATCTGAACGGTCATGACTATCATCAGATCGCGGCGGAATTCGGAAAAACGCCGAAATCCATCGACAACGCGCTGCAGCGCATCAAACGCAAGGTCAGCGCCATCATCGAAGAGCTCGAATCAGATACCTGAGCGGTATCTGACAAAATAAAAATCAATATAGGAGGAAGCATTATGGAATGGGTTTGGATTGTACCGCTTGTTATCGTAATCGTGTGGATCATCTGTGCAAACCTTCGTATCGTTCCGCAGGCGCACGCGTATGTCATTGAGCACCTCGGGAAATTCAAATGTGTATGGGAAGCCGGCCTTCATCTGAAGATGCCTTTCCTGGAGAGAATCTCCAAGAAGGTTTCGCTGAAGGAGCAGGTTCTGGATTTCCCTCCGCAGCCTGTTATCACAAAGGATAACATCGTCCTGCAGCTGGACTCCGTTGTGTACTGCCGCGTGTTCGATCCGCAGATGTTCACATATGGTGTAGAGAATCCGATCTCCGGTCTGCAGAATCTGGCCGCCACGACACTGCGTAATATCGCCGGTGAAATGGAACTTGACCAGCTGCTGACATCCCGTGACAAGATCAACCAGAAACTGGAAGCGGTTCTTGACGTCGCGACCGATCCCTGGGGCATCAAGGTTACCCGTGTTGAGCTGAAAAACATTCAGCCGCCGAAGGAGATCGAGGAAGTCATGACCAAGCAGATGCGCGCTGAGCGTGAGCGCCGTCAGACCGTTCTGGAAGCGCAGGCACATCAGGAAGCTGTTGTTTCCCGCGCGGAAGGCGATAAGCAGGCCAAGATCCTTTCCGCGGAAGCGGAGAGAGACGCGCAGATCGCTCTGGCACAGGGACGTGCCCGTTCGATCGAGCTGGTCTATCAGGCAGAGGCGGAAGGCCTTCGCGCCATCAAGAACGTAGGCGTAGATGAATCCGTACTGAAGCTGAAGGGCATTGAAGCACTGAAGGATGTTTCCGACGGGCGCGCGACCAAGATCTATATGCCGTCGGATCTGGCAGGCATCGTTTCTTCGCTCGGTCTGGTCGGAGAGTCTCTGGGAATCGGAGACCATACCCCGATCGACAAGGAGCCTAAGCCGGAGCCGGTGCAGGAGGTCGATCCCTGTCTGACAGATGAAACCAGTAAGGGCGGCGTCATCGCGGCGCAGACCACACAGGCGATCCAGCAGGATCTTGCCAACAGAAATTTCTGATACAGTTTTACTGAATTCAATCATTCAATTCATCCGGGAGGTGTACTATGATTTCCAGACAGATGCAGTCCATGGTGGAGAACGGATCCGTGATCCGGGCCATGTTTGAAGAAGGGAAGAATCTTGCAAAGATATACGGCGCGGATAACGTTTACGATTATTCACTGGGGAATCCGTGTACACCTCCGCCGGAATCGGTCAGACGGGAGGCTTGCGATATCCTGATGAATGAGCCGGAGATGCTGGTTCACGGATATATGAGCAATTCCGGATATGAAGAGGTACGCGCGTCCATCGCGCAGTCGCTGAACCGCCGCTTCGGGACGAATTTCGGAGCGGGCAATCTGATCATGACCGTCGGCGCTGCCGGAGGCCTGAATGTCGCGCTTAAAACGGTTCTCGAGCCGGGAGACGAGGTGCTGATCTTCGCTCCGTATTTTGTCGAGTATAACAACTATATCGCGAATTTCCAGGGCGTTCCCGCAGTCGTGCCGCCGGGAGAGGATCTGAAGCTCAATGTCGCGGGAGCGGAAGGTGTCATCACAGCAAAGACAAAGGCTGTTATTCTGAATTCCCCGAACAATCCGACCGGAGCGGTCTATACGGAGGAAGAGATCAAAGTGCTCGCGGATCTGCTGGAAACCAAATCCGCCGAGTACGGACACGCGATCTATCTCATCTCCGATGAGCCTTATCGCGAGATCGTTTTTGACGGAGCGGAGGTCCCTTATCTGACCAAGTACTATCGGAACACGATGGTCGGATATTCCTACAGCAAATCCTTAAGCCTCCCCGGCGAGCGGATCGGATATCTTGTGATCCCGTCGGAAATCGATGATTTTGAAATGACGGTTTCCGCAGCGGCCGTCGCGAATCGTATTCTCGGCTTCGTCAACGCGCCGTCGCTCTTCCAGCGCGTCATCGGACGGATTCCAGATCAGACCTCGGACCT
>CACZPA010000205.1 GCA_902782895.1 uncultured Eubacteriales bacterium | reverse complement strand
CGTCTTCGGGCAGGATCCGGAGCAGATCCCGGATGCCTGGAAACGGTTCCTGTACGGATATGTCGAGCAGACCTTCCGTCCGGTCCCTGGTACCGTCGAAGATCAGATCAGCCTCTCCGATCCGCGGATTTCCCGGGAAGCCGTTCTCGCGGCACTGGAGACCGTCGGACTGCTGCCGACCGTCGAAATGCTGCCCGAAAAGGAACAGACGCCCTTCTCCACCGGACTGTTTTCCCAGGGTCAGCTTCAGTTGCTCTCCATCGCCCGCGCGATCGCGGCCGACCCCAAGCTTCTTCTGCTCGATGAGATCACATCCGGCCTGGATTCGCTGACAGAAGCGCGCGTCCTCGACGCTCTGCGCAAGGCCTGCGAGAACCGGACGGTTTTCTCGATCTCGCATCGTCTGTATGAGCAGACCGGCGGACGGCGGATCGTCATGCAGCGTCCCGGAGACCCCGCGGATCCCACAGATGCCATCGATCCCGCAGATACCGCCGCGTCCTGTTGACAATTCCGCGCTTTCCCGCTAAAATAATAAAAAAGCACGAAATCAAAAAACGCGAGGAGGCTGCATTATGTCTGACATTTCCGGACTTCACCATATTTCCATCAAATCTCTTGGATATGAGGCTTATAAAAAGAGCTTTAATTTCTACCATCAGGTGCTGGGTATGCCCGTCATCCGCACCTGGGGCGAGGGAGACCGCAGCGGCGCGATGATCGGCCTTGGCGGCCTGATCATGGAGCTCGGCGCGAACGGTACTCCGTATGACGCGGTCGGCCCGATTAACCATATCGCGCTGCGCGTAAGCGATACCGACGCGATCACGGAGGTCGTCCGGGCCGCGGGATATCCGATCACGACCGAGCCGAAAAATATCGTCCTCGCGTCCGTCCCGCCTTTCCCGGCGAGAATCGCCTTCTGTACGGGTCCGAGCGGCGAATCGATCGAGTTTTTCCAGGAACTGTAAGCTTTCTCCCGGGGAAAATATCCTCCCCGGGAGATTTTGTATTGACTTTTACGGGAAGCGGGATTAGAATATAAGCTAGTGAAAGTTGGTTTGTTTGTTTTATATGTTTTGTGTCAGATGTTCTTATGATGTCTATGCTTCTGGCAGGGAGCTTAGCATAAAATAATCTCCTGGGAGGTTTTAGTAATGGTCTGGTATCTTGTGATGCTCTGCATCGCAGTCCTTTCCATCCTTTACGTCTTCTACAACTATGGCAAGATCAAGAAGATGGACGAAGGCACGGATGAGATGAAGGACATGGCCGGTATTATCCGGAGCGGTGCATCCACATTCCTGCGCACGGAGTTCAAAACCGTTGCGATCGTTGTTGTTGCAGTTGCGCTGATCTTCAGTCTCTTTATTGAGGCAAGCAGCGGAATTACATTTGTTATCGGTGCTCTGATGAGCAGCTGCGTATGCGTACTCGGTATGAAGAGCGCGACCTACGCAAATGTACGTACTTCCAACAAGGCCCGTGAGACCCTCTCCATCGGCGAGACCGTTAAGGTCGCGCTGTGCGGCGGATCCATCAGCGGACTCAGCGTTCAGGCTTTCGGTCTGCTCGGTCTTGTACTGATCCTCATCGTCTGCGGCGTTAATCATGACGCTTCCGGACACGGTCTGATTGCGAATCTTGAGTGCAATCCCACCATCATGAGAATCTCCACTTATTCCCTGGGCTGCTCCGTTGTCGCGATGTTCAACCGAGTCGCGGGCGGCAACTACACCAAGGCTGCTGACATCTCTTCCGATATTCTGGCGAAGATGCGTCACGACATGCCTGAGGATGACAGCCGCGTACCGAACGTTATCGCTGACTTCATCGGCGACAACGTCAACGATATCGCCGGCAACTGCTCCGACCTTCTCGAGAGCTTCGTCGCGACCATGTCTTCTTCTATGATGATCGCGGTTACGCTGTTCAAGAACCTGGGAACCACCGTTACCGACGCTACCTTTAACGCGACGATCACCTTCCCGGTCGCTCTGGCCGGCCTCGGCCTGCTGGGCTGCCTGCTTGGTCTTGCCTACTCCAACATCCGCAAGATGGGCAACAATCCTTCCAAGGATCTGGACCTCGCGACCTATATCTCCGCGGGTATCACGATCGTATTCGGATTCTTTGCCTGCATGATCATCTTCAAGAATGTTCCTCTATATGCTGACTTCAAGGCCGGCTGGATCTCTCCGTGGCTGTCTGCGGTTCTGGGTATCGGCAGCGGTGTCGCGATCGGCGCCATCACCGAGTACTACACCAGCACCGAGTACAAGCCCACCCGTGAGCTTGCCGAGATCGCTCCTGAAGGAGACGCTTTCGTTATCACCAAGGGTGACGCGATCGGATCCCGCTCCTGCCTGCTCCCGATCCTGATGATCGGTATCGCTCTGTTCCTTTCCGGTAAGCTCTGCGGAACCTATGGTATCGCGATCTCCGCTCTGGGCATGCTGGCATTCGTTGGAACGACCGTTTCCATCGACGCTTTCGGACCTATCGCCGACAACGCCGGTGGTCTGGCTGAGTCCTGCCACCTTCCGGCAGACGTTCGTGTTATCACCGATAAGCTTGACGCTGTCGGCAACACCACCGCTGCAATCGGTAAGGGCTTCGCTATCGGCTCTGCCGCTTTCGCTACGGTTTCCCTTATCGTCGCGTATGTAGGTAACTACACCGCTGTCGGTCAGGAGCCTATTCTGAATATCGCTTCCTTCGTTGTTGTTGCCGGCGGTATCATCGGTGGTGCTCTGGTTGAGTACTTCAGCGCTCTGCTTACCGACAACACCATCGAGTCCGCCCGTAAGATGGCGGATGAGGGCGACAAGATGCTTTCCATCCCGGGAGTCCTTGAGGGAACTGTCCGTCCGGATTACAACGATCTGATCGAGATGGCTTCCAAGCAGGCTCTTACAAAGATGCTTGTTCCGTCCGTACTTGCTCTGGTTCTCCCGATCGTCGGCGGCTTCCTGTTCGGTGTTGAATTCGTAGGCGGCCTTCTGGTCGGCGCGACGATCACCGCGATTCCGCG
>CACZPA010000204.1 GCA_902782895.1 uncultured Eubacteriales bacterium | reverse complement strand
GCCGTCGGCTGGATGTGTTCCGCCAGGGAAAAGCTCCGCACTTCCGAGAAGAAGACGCTGACGATCGAAGAAAAGATGGCAGAGATCCGGACCGTCAACCGGGCCAAATGGCTGCTGATCGAAAAAGAAGGCATGGACGAACCGCAGGCGCACCGTTATATAGAGAAGACCGCCATGGACAGCGGCATGACGAAGCGCACCACAGCGGAGGAGATCATCGCAAGATACCAGTAACCCATGGGGACAGGTCCCGTGGGTTATTTTTCTCCTGACGCAGCGTAACCCACGGGACCTGTCCCCATGGGTTACGAATTCATTTATACTTCTTTTCCAGCAGCTGCGCTGCCATCCTGTAGGTCGGCGCGGCTACATCATACTGATCGCACAGCCGGACCACCTCAAACACCAGTCCGTCCAGCTCCGATTGTTTTCCCGCAGCCACATCCCGCTGCATGGACGTATCGGACGTCGGATCGAGCCGGCTCAGGATCTCCAGATTGATCTTCACATAATCATTGTCAAAAGGATAGCCCATCGCGGCCGCCAGATCCGTGATCTCGGCGATCATTGCCTTGAACATTTCCCTGGCCGGGCCCTCCTGCTGCAGATCCTTTGCCTTCGCATCATAGAACAGTCCCGCGGCTCCCGCCGGCGATACATAGGAGAATTTCTGCAGACAGTCTCTCTCGATATGCTCTGACAGTCTGCCGTCGATCCCCGCAGCCTTCAGATCCTGTTCGATCGCCTGCAGCTTCGCACGCGTCTTCTCATCACAGGTCTCACCGGTCCGGATCCCGAAAATGACTCTGAGGATCTCACCGCTCTGCCGGATCACGCCCGGCTCCTTGATATCGGAAGCCACGTAGATGCATCCGTCTGTCACGGCAACACCGGGCAGATCCTTCTGGATCCTCCCGCCGGTCCCGAAAATGTTCAGGATCGGAATAATCACTGTCTCCGGTCCGGCTACCCGCTGCAGGAACGGAAGGACCGCATCGATCGAATAGCCCTTCACGCAGACAAAGATGACATCCGGTCTGTCATCATATTCCTCCGCCGAAAAAGCCGGCACACGGATCGTCTTCCGCGTATGGCACCAGATCCTGCTGACCGTGAGTCCGTTCTTCCTGATGGCTTCCAGATGTTCGCCCCGGGCGATCAGTGTCACATCCATGCCGGCTTCCGCCATCTGGAAGCCGATCATGCCGCCGGTCCCGCCGGCGCCTAAAACTGCATATTTCATACTGTTCTGTCTCCCTTTCCGTACCAGCCTGTCTTTCGGATCATCCTCTTTTTAAGAGGGTTCGCAGCTCCGCGCTTTTCGCCAGATTGCCTTCCACCTTCAGCTGTCCGTTCCGGAACAGCCTGTCCGGATCGATCGAGCCGTCCGCCATGCCGATCAGGTTGTCGTAGCTTGCGGTCACATATCCGTCCGCGCCTTCGTAGGCATAGGGTTCCATATGGAAGCAGGGTTTCCCGTCGTGATGAATGAACTCCACATAGCAGATGCCGGAAGCGCGGCCGGTCATGCGGATCTGCACAACGCGGTGGTACTCTGCGGGGAAACGGTCAAAGAACCGCACCCTGTTCTTCGCATCCAGCTTTTTGTATAATCCCTTCAGTGTTTCAAAAGCTTCCTCGAACGGAATGACCTCTTTCTGATCTCCCTCAAAGATACTGCTGTACATACGCTCATACTGCTCGGCACTGCGTGTCCAGGAGAAATCCTTCTCCATGCAGCGCTTCCGCAGCAGCGCGAATGTTTCCTCATCCGACAGATAGACCCTGAGCGCCGCCATAATGGCAAGCATCAGGCTCTTGCTCAGATAGTTCGGGAAGGAGAAACCGTCTCCGATCCCGTCAAACTCGCTGTAAGGCCGCACGGAGTCCTTCAGTCCGCCGGTCTCATGCACGATCGGCACCGTACCGTAGCGCATCGCCATCATCTGGCTGAGACCGCAGGGCTCGAAGCGGGAAGGCATCAGATAAAAATCGGATCCGGCGAACACTTCGCTGGCCGTCTGTTCATTATAATCGCTCGAAAAACCGAGCTGGCCGGGCCAGAGCCTGGTGCATTCTTCAAAATAATCGATATAGTGCTGGTCTCCCTGCCCGTAGATGATCAGCTGAATGCCCATCTCCATCAGACGGGGCAGCAGCTCCCGGATCAGTTCGATCCCTTTCTGCTCCACCAGACGGGCGACAGAGCAGAACAGCGGGAAGCCGGGCTCCTCATCCAGCCCGAATTTCTTCTGCAGCGACTTCTTGCAGAGCGCCTTGCCGGACATATCTTTCGTCGAGAACGAATGCGGCAGCCGCTTATCGATCCGGGGATCGTAATGCACCATATCAATGCCGTTCATGATGCCGTAAAGCCGGTTCTCCACCATATCCACGACGCCCTGCAGGCCCATGCCGAACTCCGGATAATGCAGTTCTCTCGCATACGTCGGCGAAACGGTGGATACGGCATCCGCCATCAGCATCGCGCCCTTCATCAGATTGATGTCATGTCTTCCCTCGTATTCATATCCCAGACCGCCCAGGTACCAGCCGCCCGGAAGATCAAAGGTATCCTGCAGTTCGTTCGCGCCGAACTGTCCCTGGTAAGCGATATTGTGGATCGTATAAACGCTCTTGACCGCGGCAAGTTCTTTATTTTCGACCTGGTCATTTTTCAGATAAATGACGGCAGGGGCGGTCTCCCAGTCGTTGCAGTGCAGGATCTCCGGCATGAAATCCAGCTTCGGCAGCAGATTGATCACGGCGCGGCAGAACCACGCGAAGCGGAGCTTGTCGTCATCATAACCGTACAGCCTGGGCCGCAGGTAAAAATCTTCATTATCCACGAACCATACCGTGACGCCATGCAGCGATCCGCGGAGAAGTCCGCAGTAGCGTTCCTGCCCGCCAAGTGTGACCGTGCCCGTCCATTCCGTCTTCAGAGTATCGCCGTAATTCTCCTTTACGCACTGGTATAACGGTGTGATAATCGCGATCTCGTTGCCTGTGGCGGCAAGCGCCGGCGGCAGGGAAAAAGCGACATCGGCAAGTCCCCCGGATTTCGAAAACGGTGCGCATTCACTGGTCACAAATAAGATCTTCATGGAATTCCTCTCCTCCGCTCCTTTTTGCAGTACACTTTACGGCTGCAGAAATATTTTATCATACAATCACACGCATGCAAGCAAAAAAATCCCCTGCCGGAGGATCCGGCAGGGGAGAAAATTACTGTTCAGGCTCCTGAAGTTTACAGGCCTCTCTTTACGTAGGTCGTATGCAGCAGCTCGTGCGCCTTGTGGCTGCCGGGCTTCTCCAGGAACTCTTCATAGACCTGCTTGACGACAGGGTTCTCATGGCTCTTTCTGAGCGTCATGGCTTCATCCTCGGAATACAGGCCGGCGGCTCTGACCGCGCGTACGTCCGTAAAGTTCCGTACGGATGCGGGCTGATGAGGCTGTCCGCCGCCGTTTACGCAGCCGCCGGGGCAGGCCATGACTTCGATGAACTGATAGTCCGCCTCGCCGTTCCTGACTCTGTCAAGGAGCGCAGCCGCATTCTTCAGGCCGCTGGTAACAGCGACTTTCACTTTCGTGCCCGCAAGATCATATTCAGCTTCCTTGATGGCTTCCACACCGCGGACCTCATGGAACTCGGGTCTCTCGAGGGACTTGCCGGTCACGATCTCGGCAACAGTACGAAGCGCTGCTTCCATAACACCGCCGGTAGCGCCGAAGATATGGCCTGCGCCGGAAGCGATGCCGAGCGCGGGATCGCACTCCTCGTCAGGCAGATCGTTGAAGAGGATGCCGGCTGTCTTGATCATTCTGGCAAGCTCACGGGTGGTGATGGTGCAGTCCAGATCCGGATAGCCGGAGCCGGCCTGGTTCTCACGGCCGATCTCGAACTTCTTCGCGGTGCAGGG
>CACZPA010000203.1 GCA_902782895.1 uncultured Eubacteriales bacterium | reverse complement strand
GATGTGACCGCGGCTTCGGTATCCACATATACACGCGTCGCGCTGACAACATGATCCATCACGCGAAATCTGTCGAAATCCGGTTCGTAATAGACCAGTTTTAACGCGCTGTCGCCGGCCTCCGCGTTATTGGTCTGCCACTCTTCCGCAAACGCGATGTCCGCTCCGATCTCATACCGGATCCGGTTCTCTTCATTGCGGGTGATCGTCCGCGCGGACTTCGCGTTGAATATACCAAGAGCGACCGTTACGATCAGGAACAGCATGATAAATCCCTGGCGATAACGGGTTCGAATAATACGCAGGAAGGAGGAATACAGCGCAGGACTCCATTTCTCTTTCCGCAGCTGATAGACCAGTTTAACAATCAGCGGAACAATCCGCAGACAGACAAGGCCCGCTCCAAGAATAAACAGCGACGATGAAAGGAAAAGCAGCGGATCCAGCTGTGCTCCGTCCGCGACGGCCGCTGCGAGCGCGTCCTTCTGCCGGGTAAAGCTGTATAAGCCGTAGAGTGAGATGCCAAGAAGCAGGAAATCCAGGAAATACCGCTGCCACCAGGGCGCCTGATTGCCCCGTGTCTTGTGCTGCTTCTGGGCGACGATCGTAATATCCGCATACCGGAAGGCCGGAACAAGCATAACCAGAATCGCGAATACCGCACTGCCAAGGCCTCCGAGAAGTACAGATCCGGACAGGCTGACCGGCAGGGCTGCCCGCGAGACAAACTCAAGAAATGCATTCGCGGAACCGACGATCTGGCACAGAACATACGCGAGCGGAAGCCCGATCAGGAAACCGGCAGCAGACGTAAGACTGCTCTGCAGAAGATATGTCAGCAGAATCTGTTGTTTAGAAGCTCCGCGGCTCTTCATGACGGAAATCTCGCTTTGCTCGAGCTCCAGCAGCTGCCGAGCGACCATGTAGATAAAGAGCCCGAGCAGGACAAACACCGGTACCTGCAGCACCCATAGCGTTGTCCGGACTTTCACGGCATTTACGGAGTATCCCTGCAGGATGGGCGTAAAGAACTCCCGGAATTTGGTTTCACTGTGCAGCTTCGTCAGCTGATCGGAGGTCTTGAGGAGATGATCCACAAGCTCCGGCGTTACTTTCGTATAATCCAGCAGACAGTACCACATGGTCCGCAGCGCGCTTTTGGGCGGATCCTGCGCAAATATCTGATCAAAGAGACCGCGGTTCATCAGAAATTCCGCGTTCAGCGCGTTGGGAGACAGGACCCAGTATCCGTCCTTAACATCCGAATCGGAAGTATAGATTCCAACGACCTTAAGCCTGTACAACGGCTCTTCTCCTTCACCATGCATCGCGGAAAAAGTGTCTCCGATGACGATACTCTGCGTATACATCATCTGTTCACTGATCATGACTTCGATATATCCGTCCGTTACTTCCGCTGACGGGAAGCTGCCGCTTAAGATCACGGTATGATCTTCCAGATCCGTAATGGATCCCAGATAGAGCCTTTTGGATTTCTGTACGTCATCCCGCGGGAGATCCATGACGGCAAGAGGCGAGCTCAGCTGATCATGGCGTATACGCAATGCGGCCGGAATCTTAAAAAACTCTTCCGCGTCGGCCCAGATCGTCCGGGAGGTCTCATAGATGTTCAGATTCTGTACGGAACCGTTATTAACGGTCAGAACAGACTGCATGGAAAACAGCATCGGATAGCTGCTTTTCTCCTCGAGCGCGTCGGAGAAACCGGTATTGATCATGCGCTGCAGGCTTGCTCTCGTGTAGACAATATTGCAGCAGACAACGGATACCAGCAGAATTGTCCCAAGCAGAAGGCTCGCGACCATGCCCTTCTTTGTCTTTAATTTCTGCAGAATCAACTGAAACATCTTCTCACCTCCTTCTTCATAAACAGTTAACGCAGCAGGATGCGGTCATTCGGTGACAGTCCGGAAACGATCCATAAATAGTCAAGGCCAGAAGCCGCGACTTGCAGATACTGTCTGCGGCGGGAATTCTCTTCTTCGATCGTTACATAGAACCGGCCGTTCTCCGTCTTGACATACTGCCGCTGCAGGATCCCGACATTTTCTTCATGTTTACGGAGACCCGTGACAAGCGGCGAGGAAAAAGCGTTCGGGTTCTCCAGTACCTCCAGAAGGTTCACGCCTTCGATTTCGACAACATAGAGCTTTTCATCACCGTTACGACAAAAAAGTTCGCCCAGGCTGACGTTTTCCATCGCAAGCAGATTGTCGCCGGCGATGATCTTTCCGGTAACGGTGGACTGATTGCCTTTGAGACCGTATTCGATGGATACTTCCATGCCGTAACGGAATCCGCCGGAGCTTGCGATCACAACGCGGTAAGAATCAGGATCCGCGATCCAGATCGTTTCTTTTTCAATCATTGTACCCGGAATCTTTCTGTTCAGATCTTCATAGGTAACGATTCCGGAAGCCTCCGCGAAATAGGTTTTGACCTCGTATTCTTCTGTAAGTTCGTCGTAACGCTCCTGATAATCCGCAATCAGGCGCTCCTGCTGGAGCTTGTATAATTCCAGATCCGCCCGCATCTGCTCCAGCCGGATCTCCTGAATCTGCTGATCATAGACGTTGTAGATCGTGCGGTCCTCGAGCTTTTCGATATCCTTTTCCCGCTGCGCGATCCCTTCCTCCGTCTCAAGCTTTGTCCGCTCCAGAAGAAGGCGCGCCTCCTCGTGCGGCGCGGCGCTGATCGGACAGGTATACGTAAACAAAGGATCGCCTTCCTTTACAGAAGTACCGTTTGAGACCAGTTTTTCCTCCAGTCTCGCGTCCTTCTGTTCGAAGATAAAGACGTCCGTGTGAAGCGGAACGATCGACAGATTTGTACTCGATACAGTCTCCTCATAGGTTCCGATCGTATATGGAGATTCCGACTCTTCCGAGCTGGCGTACATCGGATGCGCAGAGAAGATCAAAACGGCCGTCATAAGGATCGCGAGCAGATTCCTGGCTTTATTCTTTAACATAGACCCGCTCTCCTTCCTCAATTCCGCCTGTTATCTCATAATATAGCGTCGTTATGATCCCGACTGTGATGGGCTGCCGGATATTATGCTCTCCGTCCGCAAGATATACATAGAATCCGCCGTCATCCCGGTATACAGCGGTTGCCGGCAGTGTAAGCACGTTTTCTTTATAATTTGTATAGAGGAAAACCGCAGCATAGTCGCCCATCTGTACACCATCGGCTTTTGCGCCTTTTATCGAATAATAAGAGTAAACATCACTTCCGGCGATGATCCGTCGGTTATACTCATTCTGATCATAAGGTATCGCCTCGATCGGATAAGCCGTTCCGCCGATCCAGGCTTCCAGTTTGCTGCAGTCATTCAGGATTCGGGAAGATTTGAATTCGCTCTGGATACGGAATTTCTTTTCGGAAGCGATGATGAAAAGCAGATCCTTCTGCATGATCTGTGTGCCGTTCTGCAGATTCGCCGTGTATACAACAATACCGTCTGACGGGCTTGTCAGCACGTTATCGGCGACTGATTCCTGCAGATCTTTAAGCTTTGCTTCCATCTTTTCCAGCTCAAAAACACGCTCCTGCGCATGCTGCTCGTTCTCCAGCTCCAGCTTCTCAATCTCCTGCTCTTTCTGGAGAATCTGCATATAGCCAGCGCCCTGCCAGCGAAGCTTTTCCAGTTCGATCCTGGCGATTTCAAGATTGCCCGCGTCCTCGCTCTCTTCCGTCTGCTGCCGCAGCAGAACATATTCATATTCCGCTGTAAGATCTTCCAGCTCTTCCTGTGCGTCCAGAAGATCGTATTCAAGAAGAACATCTCCTGCTTTGACCTGCTGTCCGGGAAAGACCTTGCAGGATAAAACCTTCTCACTGCGATCGGCCCGCAGTTCCGTCGTCTCCGGGACGATCTCTCCTTCCAGAACCTCTACGTCAAAAACCGTTCTGTACTCCGCCGCGCAGGTTGGACGCTGGGCATTCTGCGGCTCGATCAGCTCCGGTATGCTCCCGTAGCCGTTACAGCCGGCCATCGCCAATAGAATAGCGGCAATTAGCAGCAGAGCCGTGATTCCTCTGAATAAATGTGATCTGCGCATATCTATCATGATTCCACCGCCACCTGATCGCCTTCTTCCAGGCCGTCTACGATCTCGATGAAGCTGCCCGTATTGAGTCCGACGGTTATTTCACGGATATACAGGATCTGGTTCTCATCGAAGCAATAAACAATATGCCGTCCGTCCGATTGCTCATGCACTGCATTGGAAGCAACATAGAGAACATCTTCACGGGAATCCGTCGTCAGACGTATCACGCCCCGGGTCCCGCTCTCCATTGAGATATCCGGCGTTACCAGTCTGAAGTATACATACTGCTTCTCGCTTCCGGCAGGCTTTTTGTCCCCGCCGATCGCGTCCGTATCGACGGCTTCCAGCTCATAATCGGTCGACTTGATCGTGATCGAATAGATCTCTCCCGTCTTAAAGTTTGAATAATACTCGGTTTCCGCGCGGAAATAGGAATTAAAGATATCCGATACGACTGCGACAGTTGAAGCGTTGCTCACCGTCAGATAACCTTTTTCGTCCAGGCTCATAAAGTATGTCACGGTCCCTTTGATGGAGGCGCGCAGTTCCCGTCCGGCAATCTGGTCTTTACATTCTGCGATACGGATCTCCAGAATCGTCAGCTGATCCTCCACACGGCGGATCTGCGTGGTATAGGATGCATAGACTTCGTCTTCGGTCTGCATATTCTGGCGGTCGTTATAGGACGCGGCTGCCCACAGCTCTGCCTGCTGAGAGGCTTTCAGGTCCCGCATCTCTTCCAGTGCTGCCTTCTCCATCTGTGCATGCTCCTGCTCCGTCAGGAGGCTGTCCAGTTCCTTTTCCAGCGCTGTGCAGTCCTGACGGGCAATCAGATCTCCCGGCTCCACCTGATCTCCCAGACCGCACAGGACCTCCGTAAACGGCAGTCTTGTGTCCGCTACGCTCAGATCCTCATTCGCCACCGGAAGATACTGTACATTCACTACGACAACCTTGGAAATATCGCCCCGCTGCACGGTTTTCATCTCATAAGACGCCTCCGTTGCACGACCCGGCGACGGAAGGCTCTTGATCGTTTCCTCTTTTGGGAAGAAAAAGCATCCCTGGAGCGCGACGCACAATATCAGAAGTATGACCACAGGCCATTTATGTAAAAGCTTCATTGTCCTCCTCTGCATATAAAACAAAATTCTTAAAAACGCATAAAAATACCGCTTCATATATTATACCATATGAAGCCGCGAAATGAAACAATCTCTTTTATACTTTAATTGCGAACTTGACGGTATAGCTGTTTTTTTGTTAGTATGTTTCCAAAAGAGACACAATCCGATACATAGGAGCAGATGCCACAGGGCTATGTCATGCAAAATGAATCCGCCTGGCGTCTTGCGCAGGCTTTAATCCGTGAATTCTGCGCTGTCGCTACCACTGACGGAAGACAAACAGATTAAAGCTTAAACCTCTCCTGAATCATTCTTGCGGCTTCCGCGGCTGTGATATCCGTGTTGTCGATGCGAAGGTAATTGTCAAACGGAATCTCTCCTTCGTAACTGACGCATCTGTGATTGGCGTCATCACGGATCAGCCGCTGATTGGAGATTTCGATGTCGCGTTTGGATGCCTTGTGCAGGAGCCTGTTTTCTGTTGCGTTGCGTTCGAGGCGAACCTCCTGCGGGGCAACCAATTCCACATAGTAGAATTCCGTCCCGTACGGTTCAAAGATCTGCTTCACGTGCTCCAGATAAGCCCAGTCCGAGTCCATATCAAAAGCCATCAGATAGGTAAAGATCAGACCGTATTTTCCGGAAGCTGCGAAGTTGCGGAAGATCACCTCGCGCAATTCATTGATCGTTTTGCCGTCAAAGCCACCGAATATCTCGATCACAGGCTCGATGGTCATATGATTGTGGAAGAGCCGCAGGTCCGTTATCTTCATCAATTCCTGGCCGACGGTCATTTTACCGACGGCCGCGTCGCCCATTATAAATACCAGTTTCATTCTTCACTCCTGCATGTGCTCACATGCTGCTGTCCGTTTCCCGCCGCCATTCTCGCAGGAAATCCTCCAAAAACGTATGCCGCGTCCGCGCTATCGCTTTTGCCGCGTCCGTATTCAGTTCATCCTTAAGCAACAGAAGTTTGTCATAAAAATGCTGCACGGACTCCTCCAGGGATCTACCGTGGCTGCCGCCATAGGCAAAAGTCCTAGCGACTCCGATAGCTCCCATAGCGTCCAATCTGTCCGCGTCCTGAACGATCTGTCCCTCCAGACTATCAGGACGTTTTCCTTTGTTATGGCTGAAAGACACACCGTTGATGATTCCGCAGATCTGATCGATCACATCGGGCTCAACGCTATGTTCCTCCAGAAAAGCTCTTGCGTTCCGATTATTCTCCGTCTGAAACAGCTTATGATCGTCGACATCGTGAAGCAATGCCGCAAGTGAGACGACTGTCAGATCACAGTCCGGACAGGCATCGGAGATCTGCAGCGCGTTCTGATATACCCGGATCGAATGGTTGTAATCGTGTCCATCCACGTTATTCTGAAAAGCATCGGCAATATATGCTTTTGCTGCCGCAATCAGGTCGTTGTGCCACTTTTTCTCCGCGATACATTCCGTCAAAGCCGTATACTCACGCAGATACATTCCGCGTTTCTGTTCATCAGTCGCCGCGTAGTATTCATGAAAGGAGAAGACTTGCAGAGCTTTTGTTATCGGAATCCATCTAGGCGCCATGCCGACGCTGCGCTCCCTATCCGTGAGACGTCTTTCCGTAGTGCCGATGATCTCAGCCGTATAATAATAGCTGATATAGCGGTATTCTTCATAATACTCATGAATCTCGAAGGCGCACGGAACCGGCCGAATCAGAAATCCTGTCTCTTCCGCGACTTCGCGTCTGCAGCAGTCCTCGAGGCTTTCATTGCCCTCCAGACCGCCTCCCGGCAGCATCCACAGATCCGTCAGTATTTCATAGGCCATAAGGATCTGATCGTCCCGGCAGATGATCGCACGACAGGCGACCCGTGTTTTGTCCCACTTGGCATGATGGTTTTTGCCGACAATATCAATAATTCTTTTGCTCATTTAGTACTCCAGGTTCAGATTTTTACATTCTGCATCGTTAAGGGCAAGATCAAGCGCCGCGATATTATCCTGAATATGATCTGTCCCTGTCGGGCTGACGATCGGAAAGATGTGAAGCGGCTTGGACACTCCTCTGATCTCTGTGTATTTCATGCTGACCCCTCCTGCGTTATTTATTCAACAAGAAGCTTGCATTTCCTCTTTGCGCTTGGTACAATATCATTATACATGATCGGAAGTCAATCGAAAAGTCGAAAGGAGTAAAATTATGCTGCCTACCATAAAAATCGGTTCGCTGGAGGTCACCCGTCTGATTATCGGCGGGAATCCTTTCAGCGGCAACAGCCATGTCAATTCCGAGCTCAGCGAAGCCATGCGGGACTATTATACAACGGCACGGATCAAAGAAACCCTGCACCGCTGTGAGGAATTCGGCATCAATACCATGCAGCTGCGCGGAGACGCGCATATTATGCGGATGATACGCGAATTCCGGGCCGAAGGCGGCAAGCTGAACTGGATCGCGCAGACAGCGCCGGAGTTCCTCTCTTTCGAGCGGAATGTCCGTGAGATCGTGCAGGCCGGCGCGAACGCGATCTATCATCACGGCTCCACTACGGATTATCTCTTTAAGGCCGGTGAATACGACGAACTGCACAGACGCCTTATCCTGCTGCGCGAGACCGGACTGCCGGTAGGACTTACCACACATATGCCGGAAGTCATCGCGTATTCGGAGGAACATGGCTGGGACGTGGATTTCTACATGGGCTGCGTCTACAATATCAGCAATACGGACAGGACAAGCGGGACACTCTCCTCCGTCGGCGGTTCAACGGAAGCCTTCTATGAGGAAGACATTCCGCTGATGTATGACCGGATCCGTAAAACCAATAAGCCCTGTCTCGCCTTTAAGATCCTCGGCGCGACCAGACGCTGTCAGTCGCAGGAAACCGTGCGGGCGGCTTTCCAGGAGGCTTATCGGGAGATCAAGAGTACCGACGGCGTAATCGTCGGCATGTATCCAAAGGATATCGACCAGGTAAAGCTGAATACCGCCTATGCCGAGGAAGCGATCCGTCTCGCGGCGAAATAAAACTGTCCCTAAAACATATACAAAGAAAGGCAACACAATGAAACACTATGATGTAGCCGCGTATATCTGGCCGTCCTATACCGGTAAAGAACCGCGTACACGCCAGTTCTGGGAGCAAGGTATCGGGGAATGGCAGACGGTGCTGAGCGCTGTAAAAAGAACCGAGGATCAGATTCTGCCGCGCAAGCCTCTGTGGGGCACGGTTGATGAGGCTGACCCGAAGGTGATGGAGTTCCAGATTCAGGAAGCGCTGCGGCACGGTGTAAATGTCTTTATCTATGACTGGTACTGGTACGACAGGCGGCCTTTCCTGGAGCAGTGCCTGGACGAAGGATTTCTCGGCGCTCCGAACAATACGGATATGCAGTTTTATCTGATGTGGGCTAACCATGACGCGAACTATACCTGGGACAAACGTCAATCCGATCTCAGCGAAATCATCTGGCTCGGCTCACAGCCGCGGGATGAATTTGACCGGATCTGCCAGGGCGTGATCGATCTGTATTTCAAACGGCCGAATTACTATAAGATCAATGGTTGTCCCGTTTTCATGATCTATGATATGGAGAATCTTGTGCGCGGCCTCGGCGGAATCCAGAAAACGCGTGAAGCGACTGCAGTCTTCCGGAATGCCGTGAAAGAAGCGGGCTTCCCCGATCTGCATCTGCAGGCTGTCATCTGGAGCGAGAAATCCGTGAATGTCAGCGGAGTGGATTCTCTGCACGAAGGATCGACCCGTGATATGGTCGAAATGCTTGGCTTTGATTCGGTTACGCACTATCAGTTCTGCCATTTCGCGGACTGCAACCGGGATTACATGGACGTACTGGCCGATGTATCTAAAGAATGGGAGCGTATCCGTACCGAATACAAGGTGCCCTATTACCCTCACATTTCCATCGGCTGGGACAATAATCCGCGGTTTAACCATCTGACGCTTCCGATCATCCGAAACAATACTCCGGATCGTTTTCGCGAAGGACTTGAGATGGCGAAGGAATACTCTGACACATACAACGAACTGCCTCTGATTACGATCAATTCCTGGAACGAATGGACGGAGATGAGCTATCTGGAGCCCGACGATGTCTACGGATACGGCTATCTGGAAGCGGTTCGGAAGGTCTTCCTCGAATCCTGATCCCGGCCTCGAACTGTTGACAAAAAAGAGCCGTGAAAAACGCACGTTACATCAATGCGTGGCTTTCACGGCTCTTTTGCTGTCTAATGGCGTATATTCACAGCTTACACACTTATCTTACGATCTCAAAGTATGCAGTGCGTCCGGGACCGACCGGAATGTCAAACGCGTATTCCGGAAGAGCCTTACGGGTAAGCGCGGCGTCACCGGCTTTCTGCGGGCCGCGGAGCAGCACAGGCGCCTCGTATTCCCTGCCGGACTCGAGATCCCGCACGCATCGGCACTCTCCGCGAACGACGAGCCGCAGCTCTGTCGTCATCGGACGGAAGGAATGGATCGCGCAGACATGATTATCGTACAGCATCAGGCTGGCCTTCGGTTCGCCGTACAGATAGGCTTCCAGACCGGTTGAGAGAACCGCGTTGATGACGTGGATCACCTCGGCGGGCAGCTTGTAAAGGTCGGCAAAATTCTCCGGAACGTTCAGAATAAAGAGTCGGCCTTTACCATACATATCTTCTGTCAGCAGCGGGAAATTGTCCTCTCCGGCCAGAACGAGCAGATCCGCCCATGTCGCGTTCGTCATATAATCGAGCGCTTCAAAGAGAATCTTTTCTCTGCCGCTCGCGTATCTTGAACCCGCGTAGTCCAGCCGGTCGATCATATATTCATTGCCCAGAATATGACGGTGCGTCAGGCGAACGCTCGTCAGCTCCTTGATGCCGCGGTCATAGGTCTCATGTACAAAACCGATCGTTACGACAGCCGTACCGCCGTTCCGGACATAGGCTTCCAGCTTGTCTACGATATCTGGATCGCAGGCTGTACGGCTGGTCAGAAGCAATGCAGGAGCGCTGTCCGGAAGATCCGGTGTCGGCTCGATGGCCGCTCCGCACATGCCCAGATAGCTGATGAGCTGGTCATCTCCCTTGGCGTCATAGGGCTCCCATACGGCACAGCCGACAGGCTTTCCCGCATGATCAAGGAAATAGTCCACGCGGCGCAGAACCGGATCCATGGAATACAGACCCGTAGAATCCAGCAGTCCAGGGAAATTGAAAAGCATCAGCTCTTTAGCTCCCGCCAGGAAAGTGAATTCAGCCTGCTCCAGCCAGCGGTTTACGTTATCGGAAGAGCCGCCGAGATCGATCCAGCCGCCTCCGTTGCGTCCCGGCGCGGTATTCTCCATCAGGCGAATCAGCGAATAGGATTCATAGCGCTGCAGATGCTGCTGACTGTAGAAAGGCTCGCGCGTCTCTGTCCCCGTATAGACCATATCGAAAATATTCCTCTGCGTCATGGGCGTATAGCCGCTTTCATGATAGCTTTCGTACCAGTTCGGGTACTTGATGATAAAGTTCATCTTTGGATTCACACGCTTTGCTTCGTTTACGATCTCCTCGGAGAACTCTGTCATCTGCGCCTGGCGGAAATCCTTCCAGCTGCGCTTGCCCTTGGCCTGAATACACATCTCGCAGCGGCAGGATGTGAAGAAGAAATCATCCAGAATGATCTCGTCGAAGACCTCTGCGGCCTCGCGTACGATACGCAGATAGGTTTCTCTGTGGCGCGGGTCCGTATAGCAGAACGTGTCGAAAATCGCTGGCTTCTGGATATTATCCACCAGAACTGTCGACGTGATGCCGCCGGAGACCTCGAGCCCGTATTCCTCCAGGATTGCCTTGATCTCACGCAGTCTGGAGACCGGTACGTCTGTCGTGCCCCTGTGATTCTCCAGATAGACCTTCTTCAGCGGAACATTTGCAAGATACTGCTCCACGCCGCGTCGGATCTCTTCGTCCGTAGCGTTGCCTGCGTAATAGGCGTACATGTAGCTTGCTAAACTGAAATTGCGGTACGCTTCCATAGAACTGACCCCCTGTATAATAATACGAAGCCGTAGCTCCAATGTTACTGATGAATATCAGCTTTTCTATAAAACCGTCAGAATTCCCCAAGCACTCTCGCGTAATCATCCGGATCGGTATTGCCTTCCGTACTGATCAGCAGAACACGAGAGTTCTTGTCGATCTGAAAGATCTCTCTTAAGCGGTCGGATTCGAATACGTTCCGGAGCAGACCGTAGGTTACCGCTCCGGATTCGCCTGAAACCACGGCTTTGTCCGTCCCTGCCGGTTTGGCGTATGCTCTCATGCCCTGTTCCGTAACGACGTCCTCACATGAAACATAGAGCGACGTGCAGTCCCGCAGAACCGGCCAGACGAGACCGCATGGCGTTCCGCAATTGAGTCCGGCCATGATCGTCGGCGCCTCACCGACTGCGGTATGCGCCTTCCCATCGTTTGCCTGCGCGGATTGATATATGCAGTCCGAACCCTTGGCTTCCACGATCACGACAACAGGCTTCTGATCCCCTGCCAGATTCATAAAGTAGGACTCCAGACCGCCCGCCATCGAGCCGACGCCCGCCTGCAGGAAGATATGCGTAGGCAACTGCCCGTTCATCTGGGTCCGGATCTCTTCTCCCATCGTCAGGTAGCCTTCGATGATCCATCTTGGAAATCTTTCATACCCCGGCCAGGAAGTATCCTGTATCAGGATCCAACCGTTTTTCTCGGCAAGGGAGGCGGTGTAACGAACGGTATCGTCATAGATCATGTCCGTAATCTCCGCGGTAGCGCTTCCGGCTGTTTCAATCGCGCGGCGTCTTGCCTCCACAGTGCCTTTTGGCATATAAACATGCGCCTTGCAGCCAAAGATGCCGGCCGCCCAGGATACGCCTTTCCCATGATTGCCGTCCGTTGTCGTTACGAATTCAATATCGCTGCAGGCTTTGCGGATATCCTCTCTCTGAAACGTGGAGAAATCCGTCGTCATCGGATCCAGCCCCAGCTTCTCGCACAGAATCCGAAACATACTGTAGCTTCCGCCCAAGCCTTTGAACGCGTTCAACCCGAAGCGGAAGGATTCATCCTTTACGAGGATGGAATCGATCTGGTACTCTTTTGCGGCGCAGCTCATCGACCAGAGCGGCGTTACCTGATAAAAAGGCAGGCTCGTGTGAAAACGCACGGTATCTTTGGCCTGTTCCTCCGTAAAGCAGCACGAATCCTCTGAATATACAGGCGTCCTCGAGATCACGTTGAAATGGTCGAAACAGTATTTCCGGTCCATATGCAGCTCATTCTCCTCATCTTTATATTCTTCAGTCAGCAGCTTCTATAGATCTATCTGTACTATACTACGGCCCGGCCGATTTTACAAGAAAAAACAGCCGGCTTTCTCATGAAAACCGACTGCTGATTTCGTCGAACTTTTCCTTCGTGATCAACGCGTCTTCCGGTATCCCCGCAAGCTTTACGATATAGGTCCATCTGCCGTAAGGCTCTATTCCGGTGATCCGGTCCAGATTAATGATATACGATCTATGGCTGCGCAGGAATTTGCGCGGCGAAAGACGATTCTCGATCTCCTGCATCGTCATGGACGTCACGATCCGCTCCTTCGCGGTCCGTATGACCGTCGAGTCGCCCTCCCGCATCACCAGATAAATATCCTCCGGACGCACGATCGAAATACTGTCCCTTCCTCTGATCATCAGCCTTGCATCCGCACTTCTGGGTGCCGCGGATGCTTTAGGCTGACTGTCAGATGAACCGGTCTGTTTGCGGATCCTCTCAAGCGTATGGCGGATTCTTGCGATATCAAAGGGCTTGACCAGATAGTCAAAAGCATACATCTCAAAGGCGCTTGGCATATATTCCGCATAGGCCGTTGCGAAGATCAGCTTCAGATCCGGCGAAGCGTCCATCATGATCCGTGCACACTCGATGCCTTCGGCAGACGTGCCTGTATCATGGGCTGTCTCACCTGAAGTCTCCATATCGTCGAACTGTTGATCCTGCAGATTGCCCTGCAGATCGACATCCATGAAAACGACATCAGGCTTCAGTTCACTAAACCCTCGCAGTGCGTCCTTCCTGCTTCCGCATTCCGCAATCACTTCGAAATCTTCCGTCTGTTCAATGACTTTTCGCAGGATCAGCCGGATACGGGGCTCGTCGTCCACGATCATGACCTTGATCTTCATGCTTTTCTCCGTTTACTGACCGGTTCGCCGAGGATTTCCACAGCGGCGATCGCGGCCTTTCTGCCCATATTATTGTGCAGCATGGCCCGCAGGGTCCTTGCTACATTCTGGTTCCCGGCGGCCTGTACCGCGACAGGCTTTACAGGAACAGCCTCCTGCGGAGCCGCGGATTCTTCAACCTCGACAGATGTTTCCTGCTGATCCGTCTCCGCAGGATTGATACCCGCCCGCAGCAAATCATACAGATTCATGTTTACTCACCTTCCGTGATATTGGTGGCCTGTCCGTCGCCGGCGATCTCCTGACGCATCTTGGTATCCGCCTGAATATTCTGCATATTGTAATAATCCATGACACTCAGACGACCCTCCCGCAGAGCGGTAGCAAGTGCGTGCGGTACTTCGGCTTCAGCCTGTACAACCGACGCTCTCATTTCCTGCTCGAGAGCGATAGCCATAGCGCGGCGCTCCTCTGCCTTAGCCTGCGCGATATTCTTATCGGCTTCCGCCTGCAGGCTCTGCAGATGCGCTCCGATATTGCGGCCTACGTCGATGTCCGCGATATCGATGGAAAGGATTTCAAAAGCGGTTCCGGAATCCAGTCCCTTGGAAAGCACCAGCTTTGAGATGTTGTCGGGATTCTCCAGGACCTCTTTATGAGATACGGAAGAACCGACCGTCGTGACAATACCTTCACCGATACGGGCCAGAATCGTGGATTCGCCGGCACCACCGACCAGGCGCTCCAGATTCGCGCGTACCGTAACACGGGCTTTGACAAGAAGCTCAATACCGTCTTTCGCAACGGCCGAGATATTCGGTGTCTCGATAACCTTCGGATTAACACTCATCTTAACAGCTTCGAGAACCTGACGTCCGGCCAGATCGATCGCGGCAGCCTTTTCAAAGGAAAGGTCAATGCCGGCACGCTCGGAAGCGATCAGTGCGTCGACAACGCCGTCCACGTTACCGCCGGCCAGGTAATGTGCTTCCAGTTCATTCATGTTCAGAGAAAGTCCGGCTTTGGTCGCCTTGATCATCGGAAGCAGGATGCGGTCCGGTCTGACGCGGCGCAGCTTCATGCCGACCAGCGAGAAGAGGCCGACCTTTACACCGGAAGCCATGGACGAAATCCACAAGCCAACCGGAACCACCGTAAAGAATACACCCAGTATAAGTACGATAATCGCAATGATAATGTAAGGTCCTTCCATTATAAAACCCTCCTGTAGAGTCTGTTGTGTGCCGCCGTACGGGATTTACGCGTCCCGATCGGTTTTCTGCACGACCAACGAAGAATTGCTGACACCTGTGATGCGTACATTTGCTCCGCTTTCAATATAGGCTCCGCTTGAAATCACATCCAGAACGAGATCATCCACGGAGATCTTGCCTGCCGGCCGCAGATCCGTTACGGCTTTACCCTCACGGCCGACCAGATAGTTCAGATCTTCCGAACTGATGAAACCTCTCTCCTTATCGAGCTTTTCCTTCAGCACGATAGGTGATCTGAGCTTGCCGCTGTGAAGCAGCCTCAGCATCACAAAGATGAATATAGCCAGTACAACGGCCAGAATCGCTGTCAGGATCATCGCCTGCTGCCATGTATCCACACTCAGAGCGATTCCGATAATCAGGCAGATCGCTCCTACAATGCCCGGAGCTCCAAAGCCCGGTATCAGACACTCGATTCCGATGAATACAAACGCAAGGATCAACAGCACGAGGCCGAGTATTTCCAGTCCAGTCATCGAATCCCTCCCTTCTGTAGCTGATTCGATCATAGACCATCTTCGCGATTCGCGCAATAGACTTCCGGCGAATCATACATTTTGAGGGCTGAATTGTCACTCTGTATCGGATCGTTTAGGTATATGGACTGTAAACATGGTCCGTCCCTGCCGGGATTCCAGTTCGATCCTGCCGCCGGACTGCCGGACGAGATTCCGGACGATCCCCAGGCCAAAGCCGTGTCCTTCGGAAGACTTGCCCGTAAAACCGTCTTCAAAGACCTTGTCGCGATCCTTTTCTTCTATAAATGCTCCGTTGTTATAGATGCAGATCTCGCATTCCGAAGCATCCTCGCGGATCTCCAGATGCACTTCTGCTTCTTCATCCTGCTCGGCGGCCGTCAGCGCGTTATCGATCAGATTGCCCAGAATCTTGCACAGGCTCCAGGCGTCCATGGCGGCTGAGCTCAGATTCGCGGAGATTTCGGTATAAAAAGCGACATGCCGCTCTTCCGCCAGGTTCATCTTGTTCATCAACAAGGCGTTGACAGCCGGATGCGCGGTTTTAAGCGCGCGTCCAGTCCGGGCGGTTTCATCATAAACCGGCTTCAGAAAGGTCAGCGCCTCTTCCGCTTCTCCAAGTTCCAGGAGTCCATATACGACCTGCATTTCGTTCAGATACTCATGCCGCTGTCTGCGCAGCCGGGTATTCAGAGCGTTCAGGTTGTCCAGATTATCCTGTAAGGATTTGGCATAAAACATTTTAACCCATGTTCCTGTCAATGCTCCGGCCGCGCTCAGCACAAATACAAAACCAATGATGAGATTGATTGCCAGGGAACGGATCTCGAGGAGATTTAATCCCAGCATCAGCCAGTATAACAGACAGATCGCCATCACCACATATCCGGGAACTACGATTACCGTCAGCAGCCGCTGAATCCGTTTAATCATCCTGCGCGATCTCCCAGACGACGGTTACGACATCGGTCAGATTGATATCTTCCGGTTCGATATCTAAAGCAAAAGCCCTGTCCACGGTGCTGTTTTCACCGACAGCCATCATCTTCATCATCGGGCGGACCTCGAGATTGACCTGATCCCAGGAATAATCGATGCTCTGGATCGTGTCAAGAGGGACTCCGGCCGCATCCGCGAGAACGCGAGCTTTTTTCGCAGCGTCGGATACGGCCTGTGCAAGCACCGTGTTTTTGGCGTCTTCCGGATTGCTGACCGTATAGCTGATCTGGAAAACCGGCTTAATCTCGCTCTCACTCAACGCGAAAAGGATACGGCCAAGCCGTTCATTATCGATCGGAAACTCGATCTTCATCTCATGCATATACGTATATCCGCGAAAACGCTGTTTATATACGCCGTCCTCCTGGTAGGACTCATATTCGGTATTGACCTGAAAGTTCAGTGTTTTCAGGTCTGACGGAGCGAAGTCAAAAAACTGCAGTAACGTCCGCAGTGCCTGTGAACGCTCCGACGAACGGCAGAGCGTCTCTTCGTATGAAGCATGCGTATCCTCCAGAGTGATCCGAATCCTGGTCAGATCCGGTTTGACCTTGATCTGTCCTCTTCCTGTTACCCGAATCGTTTTCATTTTGCCCCCTCCTTTACTGTGGAATCCATGTATATCAATAATCCTATAGAATGGTCATGCGAAAATAAGCTCTGTGAGATGATAGATCTCGTGTGCCTTCTCCACATCTCCGTCCCGCACGCCGCGGCAGCACGTGGTGCAGTAGGTTACGACGGCTTTCGTCTGATACAGACTGACCTGCTTACGATAGACGTTCAGCCATCCTTCCTCTGGGATCAGAGTCACATGCCGAGGCAGGTAATCTGCATAATAACGAGGCGCTTCCTGCATATTCTGCGGGTATGGATTATGCAGAAGGAAACTGCCGTCATAATCCGCGTCGTCCCGGTTCTTCTCCAGCTCCCTAACCGTAATATTCATTTTATGAAGGCATTCTCTGACCGCGTCCTGCAGCGAATGCTTCCCTCTTGCGCGGAAACAGTCCTGCAGCGTCATCTCCCGTCCTCCGTAATCCGGCCATGGGAAATCCTCACGCGTCAGCAGAAGCTCATATAAACTGATGCCCGGAACATCTTCGCACACTTCGTCCAGGGTTCGCATACAGCTTAAACAGACGGTTACAATGGTATCGCCTTGCTGCGCGCGATCTGCGGTTTTGTGACAGCAGCCCGCAATAGCAACGTCGGACTGCGTTTCCAGATACGTGCGCGCCTTCGCGGCCGTCTCCGGGAAAAGCCTCTGATAATTACAGCTCGGATAATAGATATACATGGATTATACTTCTCCTAATATAAACTCAGATTGTTTCCGATCTGCGCGAGGATCTGTTCCTTAGCAGCATTTCTTAAGAGTCATGTTTCTTGATGGCATGGATTATCTGGAGTCCGTCTGTTTCCAGGCCCTCCCATCAGCTGAAGTATTCTTGTTTATTTATTATATCAGAATATCTTAACTCCATCAACCAGATTCACAGCCATCCCGCACAG
>CACZPA010000202.1 GCA_902782895.1 uncultured Eubacteriales bacterium | reverse complement strand
TGCAGGCTTCTTCGCGCTGTGCGTCGGTGGTATACTCGCTGTTGTCGATATAGAAGTATTTGCTGCCGCCGCCGACGATCTTGCCGGAGAACTCGTCATCGAGGTTCTGCGGAACGGGCATGATGCCGATATTGCCGGTGTACTCGAAGTCAATGATGTCGTTCCATTCCCAGCATCCGCCGAACTGGAAGGCATCCTGGCCCTCGGAGAGCGCCTGATGTACCTGCTCGTCTTCTACGGAGATGGGACCGGACTTGAACATGTTGTACTCCTTCAGAACATCGAAGGTGTCCATCAGAGCGTTGAACTTCGCATCCTGCATCAGATCAACATTTCCTGCATAGAGATCCTGTACGAATCCTTCTGCGTCCGCATGCTCCTCATACACCTGCTGCAGGTAATGCGCGGCCAGGGACCAGTCGGGCTTCAGAACAGCCGTAGGAGATTCCATGGCGGCAGCGACAAGCTTGTCGAGTTCTGCCTTGAAATCGTCCAGCGTTTTGATCGTGGAGGGATCGAAATCCTCGCCGGTCGTGTTCTTGATCGCATCGGCGTTGTAAAGAATGCCGCGGGCTTCGATACAGACCGGGAATCCGATGACCTTGTCATCTACGGTGATGGCATAATCGGTATCTTTTACCCACTCCTCGCCGGACATGTCATATCCGTATTCCTTTCCGAGCGAGTAAACATCCTTCGCGTCTACCATGCTGATGGTATAAGGCTCATTGGATGCATAACGGGTGGACAGATGTGCGGCTACGGTATCCTGAGAATAGTAGACCTCGATATCCACATTGTTGGCTTCGCCGTAAGCCGCGGCAGCCTCTTCCAGATTTTCCTGGATCTCGTTCTTGGAGTTGAAGATGGTGAATGCGACCTTCTCACCGGACGCTTCGCCGCCATCCGCGCTTCCCTGGCTGCTGCTTCCGCAGGCCGCCAGGCCGAATGCCATTACAAGCGCAAGACCGCCCGCAATGATTCTGCTTTTTTTCATGTGTCTTTCCTTCCTTATAAAGATATTATTTCAGACCCCGGCTGCAGCATTGCCGGGATTTAAAACCGTTGTTATCTGCCGGTCATCCCCAGAGCCAGAGGTTTTCCGGTCTGCGCGTCAGCGCTTTTTCCGTGATGAAATACAGTGCGCATTCGTGTGCCTGCAGTTCGCAGGACAGCTCGCTGCACGGGGAGGAGGCTTCCGTTCTGTCTGCAGCTGAATCGCTGTACAGATACCGGGCCGTCGGGCCGAAGAGCGCCGGAAGCGATGCTTGGTAAGTCAGCGCTTCCTGTCCCCGGTTGAGCACGAACAGGATATTTCCCTGCGGCAGTCTGTGGAGCAGAATGAGCAGCGCCGGATCTTCCGGATCGGTCAGGATCTCCGGCGTATGCACACCGTGCGGGATGACGAACCGGAGCAGTTCCTTCCGGCTTTCCGACATCAGATGCACAGGATCCGATGTACTGACCGCGCCGCCGGAGAGCGCCTGCATCAGCACGAGGCTCCGTACCTCCGGATCGGTCAGAAAGGTATCGAAATCCCGGATGATCATCGCATCCGGATCATTCTGCCAGAAAATATGATTGAAATAACTGTCTGCAGGCAGTTCCTGCAGGAGATTGACGGGACCGAAAGGTTCCGCCCACCGGGCACCGCAGTCGGCTGCGATCCGCATGCCGTCGGCATAGCCGATGCACGCCATGAACGGCGCGATGCAGGTAAGGAGATAACTGTCTTCGCCGATGATCCCGCGCACCATGCCGAGCACTTTCCGGATGACCTCGACGGACGTGACCGTCGGATCGTACCGCTTTACATCTGCGCTTTCGTGCATATTCCAGAGCATGAAGTCTGTCTTGAAAAAGCGGAAACCCCATGCATACAGTGTGGTGAACACTTCGGTAAGCCAGGCGAATGCGTCCGGATGACTGGCGTCCAGGACAAAATAGTTGCAGTCGGAATTGCCCCACTGCTTCGGCTCGGTATAGCTTCGGAGCATGATCACCGGATCGCCGTTCCTGTCACGGAGGATCCAGTCCGGATGGTTTCTGTACACCTCCGAATGATCGCCGACGATAAACGGGGCGATCCAGATGCCGGGCAGAAAACCGTTCTCACGGATCGTATCCGCAGCCTGTCTCAGCCCGCCCGGCCAGCGGTGATTGGGCGTAAGCCAGTCGCCGATATGCGGACAGTAGCCGGCATCCAGTTCGATATACCGGAACGGCAGGCCGGGCGTTTCCCGGAATCCCGCAAGAAACGCTTCAAGCGTCTGCTGGTCCATGGTCTCGTACCGGTAATACCAGCTGCTCCAGAAAAAGGCCGGTCCGGCGGTCTTCCGTGCATGCATGGCTGCCGCGATCTGTCCGGCACAGGCACGCAGACCGGTCTGGGGATCGCCGCTTTCTCTGATAAAAACGGGCGGGAGCTGCAGGTGATTTCCGGCAGTCCCCTCAAGCTGAAATCCGCCTGCAAGCTCGCCGTTCCCGATCCGGAAACGGGAGATGAAGCGGGTATGATCTTCGGTGAACAGGATCAGACTGCTGTTTTCCGCGCAAAGCGCTGAAATGCCGTAAGAGACCGGCGTTTCGTCCTTTCCTTCGTAATAGCCGGAGGGACCTTCCATGCCGAAGCCCTGTACAAAAACGCGGGTTACGTTTTCGGTATGCGCATTTGCCATCAGATCGAGTTCCCGGATGCCGGGCAGGCCGTCGACGGTACATTCGGCGGAAAGCATGCCGGGCTCCGGTGTACGGAAGCGGATCGTCCGCATGCGCATCACGGGAGAAAAAGATGATTGAATATTACGAAACCACGTATGACCTGCCGGTCAAGCACAATTCGGACATGGAACCGATCCTGTTCGGCTTTGAGGACTGCCGGCCGGGGCATTTCTACGGACCGACGCTGCGGCCGTATCATCTGTTCCATTTTGTGACAGGCGGGCGGGGAAGACTGGAGATCGGCGGCACATGTTTTGAACTCGGTGCCGGCGATATCTTCATGATTCCCGCGGACCAGGTCTCCTATTATGAAGCCTCAAAGAGCGATCCGTGGTCATATTCCTGGATGGGAATGACAGGGCTGCGGGCCGATGCGGTCGTGGAAGGGCTCATGAACAAAACGCCGGAGCGGTATGTACTGCGGCATGCCGACACGGAAAAATATGCGGAGATCATCCGGGCAGCCGCGGTGCTGAAAGGAAACAGCCTGCAGCATTATTTCCGTTCCCAGGCCTGTCTGATGTCGGTACTGTCTTATCTTACGGAAGAGATCGGAGATATTGCGGGGACGGAGCTCGGCACGACGCTCGCGGGCAGGATCCGTTCCTATCTGGATGCCAAATACACCGAACGGCTGAAGCTTTCGGACGCGGCGGACTATTTTCACATCCATCCCAACCATATGTCGCGGATCTTCCGGGAGAAGTACGGCGTATCGCCCAAACATTATCTGATGGAGAAGAAGATCGAACGGGCGGAGCGGATGCTGCGGGAGTCGGATCTGCCGGTCGCGGAGATCGCGCAGCTTCTGGGATTCGAAGATCAGCATTCGTTTTCCAGGATGTTCCGGAAGTACAGAGGATTTCCGCCCACGGCGGCGCGGGGCGGACACCCGGCCTGATCCCGTGAGTTTCTTGGCTGATACACTTGATTTACGCCTGTTTATCCGCTAAAATAATAGTGGAGACAGATGCCGTTCCCGGGAAAGGAATTCCATGGAACGGAACAGAATCATGCGTGCAGTCCTGCTGCTGTTATTCCTGATGCTGCCGTTTTCGGGCTGCAGCAGGGAGCCGGGCAGACGCCTGGATCCGGCGGCCGCGGAGACGGAGGCCGTGCCGGGCAGCGCGGCGCACGAAGCAGACACAGTCGTTGTCTATGTCTGCGGATATGTCAGGGAACCGGGGGTGTATACCCTTCCGGCGGATGCCCGCGCAGGCGATGCGGTAAAGGCAGCCGGCGGTTTTCTTCCGCAGGCGGATACGGAATATATCAATCTCGCCGGAATGCTTTCCGACGGCGAGCAGCTGCGGATCCCGTCAAAGACGGAGACGGCCGGCGGCGGTGCAGACGGCGCGGCGGCGGATGACGGACTGGTCAATATCAATACTGCGGATGCGGAGACGCTCGAGACGCTGCCGGGCATCGGTCCGGCGAAAGCGGAGGCGATCATCGCCTACAGAGACGAGCAGGGCGGCTTCACGGTGATCGAAGACATCATGCTCGTGCCGGGCATCAAGGAGGCCGCATTCAGCAGGATAAAGGATCACATTAAAGTCTGATCTTTTCAGTATAAAGAGGTGTAAGAATGGCAAAAATCCTGGTTGTGGATGACGAAAAACTGATCGTCAAGGGACTGAGATTCTCCCTTGAGCAGGACGGAATGGAAGTGGACTGCGCTTACGACGGAGGAGAAGCGCTGGAGATGGCAAAAGCCACGGAATATGACGCTGTTCTGCTTGATCTGATGCTCCCTGTGATGGATGGCCTGGAAGTATGCAGGGAGATCCGTGAATTTTCGGACATGCCGATCCTGATGCTGACTGCAAAAAGCGATGACATGGACAAGATCATGGGGCTTGAATACGGTGCGGATGATTATATCACCAAGCCGTTTAATATCCTGGAGGTGAAAGCCAGGATCAAAGCGATCCTGCGCCGCAATTCCAGAAAGAATTCGAAGGAGCAGGAGAAGAGCCACCGGGTCGTGGTCCAGGATCTGGAAATGGATACCGAGAGCCGCAGAGTGTTCGTCTCCGGCAAGGAGATCAATCTGACGGCGAAAGAATTTGATCTGCTGGAGCTTCTGCTTACGAATCCCGGCAAGGTCTACAGCAGGGAGCAGCTGCTCAACATTGTCTGGGGCTTTGAATATCCCGGCGATGTCCGTACGGTCGATGTGCATGTGAGACGCTTAAGAGAGAAGATCGAGCCGAATCCGAGCGATCCTCATTATGTTTATACGAAATGGGGTGTAGGATATTTCTACAAGAACTGAAATCAAAACAAAAAAGGGAACACACCACAGAAGCATGCGTCTGCGCCTGTTTCTGATACTTATCATCACCGGTATTCTGCCGGTGTTGATTTTTAATGCGGTTCTTACAAGGAGTTATCTGGCTGCGGAAGTCAAGCTGTCCATGTCTTCGATGGAAACCGAAGTCATGATCCTCAGCAATCAGCTCCGGGACTCCGGATGCTTTGAGGGGAATGTGGATGAAGTCAACAATGCGCTGCTCTCGCAGATGGCGGATAGCTGGAACGGAAGGATCAGGATCATCGACCGCGGACTGCGGGTGATCAGGGATACAAAAGACAGGGATCTCGGCAGGATCTTCGTGGCATCGGAAGTCCTTACCGCGCTTCGGGGAGAATACTACGAGATGTATGATCCGGATGAACACATCCTCTGCTTTGTTGAACCGGTCACGCTGATGGATGAAGAACAGACGGTGGTGGGCGCTGTAGTCGTCAATGCGGATACGATGCGGGTGGAACGGCCGATCATCAATCAGTATCAGGCTTCCTGGATGTGGCTGACCGCACTGTTCGCAGCCCTCTTCCTGCTCGATATCTTCCTGATCTATTATACGCTCCGGCCGCTTAAAAAGCTGGTCGGTGAGATCGATAAGGCATCGGAAGGAAATATGAGCGGGACGGTCAGTGTAAGAAATTACAGGGAAACGGTCCGTATAAGCGACGCTGTGAACCGGGTGCTTGCCCGTGCCAGGGCGCTTGATGAAACAAGACAGGAGTTCGTGTCCAATGTGGCCCACGAACTGAAGACGCCCATTACTTCCATGCGTGTGCTTGCCGATTCCCTGATGAGCATGGGCGGAGAAGCGCCGGTCGAGCTCTATCAGGAATTCATGTCGGATATCTCTTCCGAGGTCGACCGCGAGAGCAAGATCATCGATGATCTGCTGTCGCTGTCCCGTCTTGACAACAATGCGATGGCAATGAAT
>CACZPA010000201.1 GCA_902782895.1 uncultured Eubacteriales bacterium | reverse complement strand
CCATCATCTTTGATCTGCTCTATCCGCCGTACAGAACAAATCATGAAAATCGCAAATAGTTCTGCTCCTTTTTGCTTTCTATACAGAACGGGCGCCTTAAAATGCGAAAAAGTTCTGTACAGATTCTCGGAAAACCGCCGGACAGTACAGAACAAAAACAAAAATTCACGTTTTGTTCTGTATAAAACGAGGGAAAGCGGCAGAACAAAACGCGAGAATTTCAAAAAGTTCTGTATAGAAGCGCAGGGACAGTTTTCTCCCGGCAGAACAAAACTCGAAAATGAAAAATAGTTCTGTACACGGCCAGCGGAATGGGCTGCAGACTGATGAGCTACGGATCGATGGACTGCGGATCGACGGGCTGCGGATTGACGTCCGGCAGCCCGTTTTTATTGCACTGGCCCAGCCGCTTTGATAAAGCTGCTTTCACAGGATTTCACAGAAAGTGAAGATTTACTGATTTCCCTATGGATTTTTCCGGCGATTTGTATTATGATAGAGGGCGTGATACAGGGTATGTTACACAACAACTGAATACGTATCATAATACTATCTGGGAGTGTTATTTCTCATGGAACAGCAGAATCTCAAGCCAAAAGAGCACAATGTGGATAATCCGGGCCAGCCGATATCCGAGCGCAAGCGCAAGAAACGCGAGAAGAACCTGATCTTCTACCCACTTGGCACGATCGGACGGGACATGATGTATTTCCTGTTCAACAACTGCATTCTGACCTACATCCTATTCACCAAGCAGCTGACGAGCTCACAGCTTCTGGCTATCACCGCCATCATGGTCGCCGCCCGCATCTTCGACGGGCTGAACGATCCGATTATGGGCAACATTATCGAGAGCACCCGGACCAAATGGGGCAAATTCAAGCCCTGGCTTCTGGCCGGCGTCCTGTCGACATCCATCGTCATCTACTTGGCGTTCAACACGAAGCTGCAGGGATGGCCGTTCATCATTTTCTTCGGTGTGATCTATTTTGCCTACAGTATCACCTATACGATGCATGACATTTCATTCTGGGGTATGATCCCGGCGCTGTCCCGCGACGCGGATCTCCGCAACCAGTATACGTCCCGCGCGACCTTCTTTGCCGGCGTCGGCTCCACCCTCGCCTCCGTCCTGATCCCGATCTTCACGACCGGTGAAAAAGCTCTGGGCGGCAGTGCGGGCACCGCGTACGGAATCATCGCGCTTGTGATCGCGATCCTCGGACCACTGTTCATCCTTTTCACGCTCTTCGGCGTCAAAGAGCACCGCGGCGAAGATATGGAGCCGCAAATGCACCTGAATGTCCGCCGCATCACGCGTACGATCTCGCAGAACGATCAGCTGCGCTGGATGATCCTGATCTTCCTGCTCCAGCAGATCGCCAACTCACTGGTCTTCGGCGGCATCGGATCCAGCTTTATCTATTTCCGTTATGGCTATGAAGGCGGTCTGTATTCGATCTTCTCCATGGTCGGTGTCGCCGCGACGGCTGTCCTGATGCTGGTCTACCCGGCGCTTTCCCGCAAATTCATGCGCAAACAGCTGATGACTTTCGGTATGATTATGGTCGTTATCGGAAGCGTGCTCGAGATTCTCGGCGGCATGATCATGCCGGCTAACTCTGTTAGCTTCATCGTCATCACCATCGGCTATATGCTGGTCAACCTCGGACTGTACGGCTTCTATCTGATCATGATGATCTCGATCGTAAACACGGTTGAGTACAATCAGCTGCTGACCGGACACCGCAACGAAGCGATCATTACCTCGATGCGGCCTCTGCTGACCAAGATGGGCAGCGCGATCGTCGTAGCGCTGACGTCCCTGACCTATCTGATCTTCCGCGTGACGGAGAAAACAAACCAGATCTCTTCGTTTGAGCAGCAGGCGGAGCTGAAACAGATCACGGACGCGGCCCGTATGGAAGGCATCCGCAACGTCATTGCCGGTGTCAGCACTTCCCAGACAAATGGACTGCTGCTGGCCATGGTCATTATCCCGCTCGTCTTTGGTTTCGTGTCCTACCTCCTGTATCAGAAGAATTACAAGCTCGACGAAAAGACCTACGAAGACGTCTGCCGCCAGCTCGAGGAGAAAGGTTATCGGGAGTAAAAATCCCGCTGCGGTTGCCGATCAGGCGCGCGGGTTGTGACGCATGATCCGCGATCAGGCCGCACAACTTGCGGCAATGCCGCTTGCCGATCAGGCGACTGCTGCATCTCTACACAAAAAACGCGGTGAATCTGTCTTCTGTGTTATACTCACAGATCAGGTTCACCGCTTTTTTATATCTGTCCCTGCCGTTCCGAGAACTGTCCCTGGTTCGAGCTGGCGCCTTCTTGCAGTCAGGTGGCGGTATAATTTGCGATTTTTAAGATTTACACTGCCGGTCAAGAACTGTCCCGGCAGTATATTTTCAAAAAAAGCTGATTTACACTGCCGCCGGCGCCATCTATCGTGATAGATGGACGGTGTTTTTTAACTTTTTGTGGTCGAAATTGCTTGCGAACGCCTCATCAAGCGAAAAACCGGCGGTATAATTTTGAAAAAACGAGATTTACACTGCCGCCGGAAGGGTCTACAATTATAAACCGGCAGTGTATTTTGCGATTTTTTAAAAATATACCGCCGCCCCTCCAGAATTCGTCTTCCAGCCCAGCACCAAAACCGCAAAGGAGCCGGCGATCACGTGAAGCCGACTCCTCAGCAACATTTCTTCAGCAGCATTTCCTCAACAGCATTTCTTCAGTAGCACTTCTCCAGGGGCACGCCCTGCACCGCGAGCATCGCTGCCGCTTTGCCGGCCGCTTCGCCTGTCAGCGCGCAGGTCGGGATGACCCGTGCGACCTCCCAGCCGTCGCCATCCGGAGCCGAGATGATCCGTCCCGCCGCGAGCAAATTCGGGAATTTTTCATTATATAAGGCGCCGAACGGGATCTGATAATGATTCCCGATGCCTTGGCTCCTGAAATCGCCGCAGTCGCCGATCGAATCCGCGAACGTCCGCCCATCCACCGCCGTAAAGTCGCATTTGCCGACGATCCGGCGGATTTTCCGGAACTGTGGCATGGACGGCAGCGTCATCACGTCATAGCTTCCGCGGTCGAGCGTCTTCAGATAGTCCAGCATCATCTGTTTGCCGGTAAGAATATAATCCGTCACTTCCTCTGCCGTGACGCCCTTTAGCATCCCCATTCCCTGCGGATGCCCGTGTCCTTCGAGATTGCTGCCCCGATTCATCCAGCGGCGGAAAGCCACGGTATTCCCCGTCTCGGCAAGCTTTTTCGCGCCGTCCGTATCATACATGTGCACCAGATATGTCAGATAATTCTCGCCTTCGACGGTCGGCACGCCCGCCCTATGCATCACAGTCGCGTCGCCCGTTGCGTCAACGATGGCTTTCGCCTCGAAGAGCTCTGCCCCGCTCACGCTCTCCACGATGATCCCACGGCAGACATTTCCCTCCATGACCGGCCAGGTCGCCCTGCTGTCAAAACGGATTCTGGCTCCGCTGTCCAGCACGAATTCGTCCAGTGCCGCCGAGAAAACCGTCGGTGAAAACAGCGTTGAAAACCGCGGGGATGACGGGTGTTTCGGCGGATTGCCGCTCGTGCCGCCCCACTGCGCGGGCAGATTGTCGAAGCAGTACTTCGCCGAAAGCCGAATCAGCTCCTCCGCGATGCCGTAGATCATCTGCTGCCCTTTTCCGTCGCAAAGCGGCTCGTACCATGAGATCAGGCCCATTGTAGCGAGTCCGCCCAGATTGACCTGCTTTTCGACAAGCAAAACCGATGCGCCGTTTCTCGCCGCGGAAACAGCCGCCGCTACGCCGGCAATCCCGCCTCCGACTACAATAACGTCATATTTACCTTTATAGATCGTTTGGATTTCCATTGTATTATAACAGCTGCGTCTCCTTATATACATTGAGGGCTGCCGTATCGCAAAAACACGGCAGCCCTTTGTGTCCTGATAAAACGATTCGGAATTATTCGACCTTCTCAACCGCTGCGTCCGGAGCATTCTTCTTAATGCTCTCGATGCCGTTGAGCGCGCTCTTCTTGGTCTTATAGCCTTCGGAATGTGCGATGATCTGACCATTGCTGGCTTTCAGACGGAAGCGGATCTCGCCGGCCTTGTCCGTATAAACCTCGTATTTAGGATGCTTTACCGGAGCGTATCCTTCTACAGTCTGGTCCTCGATCTCCGCCGCGCATACTCTGCGGACGCTCTCAACGCCGGCGCGGGCGGTCTTCTCAGATTTGTAAACCTGAGAGCTCGCGATGATCTCGCCGTTACTTGCCTTCAGATCGAACTTGAATCCGGCCGCGGTCTGTTTTACAGCAAATTTACCCATGAAAAAGTCCTCCTTTGTATTGTCCTATCTTGTTAACGACTTAACTGCCTTTAGTTTAATCAAAACCTGCAATAATGTCAAGAAAATCTTTATAAAAAATCCTTTGAAAAGTCCTTTCCGGGGACGGTTCTCAGGAAACGATTTCCTCAAGCACAGCCGTGAAAAGCTTCTGGAACTCCGCTCCTTTGTCCAGCGCTCGGCAAATGCCCTGTCCACCGTCAGATAGAAGCCCTGTCCGAAATCCGCGTTCTTTCGCCCATAGTTTATGTCCGGCTCGCGGATCTCCTCAAAACCTGTATGAAAAAGGATCATCCCGGCACCTCCTGCTGTGCAGATTGATGTGTTCCTTGTAACCATTATACCTCTTGATTCCCATTATATCGAAACCTTGTGGCATAAGTCCAGTCCTTTCGCATTCTCTTTCTGTCCCTTCGCTCTTTTCTGAGGCCGTGATAAAAAAATGCCCCGGGAAGTGGCTCCCTTCCGGGGTTTATGGGGGTATTATTACGCAAATGATTGCGGGATAAAGCTTATGAGGTCGAACTGTGTTTCTTGGTTAGATATCTCTAACTGATGGTATTTTCTCACACTTCTATCTGTCTGTCAAGTACTAATTACTATTTTTTTAAAATATTTTTTCGCGTCGGCAGGCGGCCGTTGTACAGGCATTAAAAAAGCCGGCAGGATCCGCTGAGCATATCATCATGCGTCTCTGCATTGATATGCTCAGTGCCTGTCGGCTGCCTTACATTCCTTATTCTACCGGATATACTCCGCCGATCTGAACGTCACTCCAGGTATCCGTTACGACCAGAGCGATCGGAGAGTCATTCATGATCTCCCAACTAATAGATACAGTCGTCTTTTCGCCGGGCTTTACTTCCTGATCGATATTCTCATAATCCGATATGGACAGTACAAGCAGATCCTGATATGCCGTATAATTCGCCGCAGACCAGAAAGAGCTGTTCTCCTTACTGTTGTTTACGAATTCAAACGTAGCCTTGAACAGGCGCGGTCCGTCTTCATACAGTGGCTCTTCGAAAGAAGTCCCTGTAAGGGTGATCTCATAGTCCGTATCAAAAGTTCCGGTCTGCGCAATGCCGTCCAGCTCCGGATACTCGGTAACGGCCTCCAGAACAAAAGCCTCTGCCGGCGCGCCGGGCAGATTCGCGGGATCCAGCTCTTCGCTGATCAGCTCCGCCGCGTCCTCGTCATACCAGCTGTCTTTTACCGTCAGCTGCATCATTCCGCCTTCCGGATCCGCTTCGAAGAAGTATCCGACACGGTTTTTTCCGCCAGGCAGGATCGTACGCATCTGCTCGTCATACAGTTTGATATACTCGTCTTCGCCGTAGAAGTACCAGTATTCTTCCGCCGTGAGGTCTCCCTGTGTCAGCGTAATGTTGGAATCCCACTCCATCGTATATTCTTCATCCGTTGTATTCTCAACGTCAAACCATACGAGCAGCAGATCTTTAGCCTCTGAATCATCCTCAGCGTCCGGATTCTCAATCCAGTCTGCGCCGGCAAAAGTTATCGTGACAGGCTCGGATTCCGTTTCCATTCCGCTGAAATCGCCGACAGTAGGAATTCCCTCGCCCGCGCTTTCCAGCTCCCGCGCGGACTTCAGAGAGAAGCGCAGGACGGATTCGTCTTCCTTCATGACCAGGAAACCGTCTTCCTCTTCAAATACAATCTCCTGTCCGTCAAGGTTCAGGGTATTGCCTTCCCATGTGATCCCGGTCGGTGTGCCGTACAGTGTCAGAGTTCCGGATCCGTCTGTATTCAACTGCAGTGTGGAAGCCATTCCAAGAGCTTCCATCACAGCCATCTGATCGGAACCCATCGTGTTCTCGCCTTCCGAAATGCTGACCAGATAATAGACCGGTCCATCGCCTTCCGTGCCCACGCTTCCGGAATTCTCTCCCGGAGCGTACTGACCGGTTCCCTCAATCGCCTTGCCGGCAAGAATCAGGTCATCAATCGAAAGCGAGGAGAAAATCAGTTCTGCCGTCTCATCCTCCGCCGAAAGCGTAAGGAATACATCGTCGACCGTATACTGTACAAGGCCATCCGAGTCTTTAACGGTAATGCCCTCTTCGTCCCAGGTCAGCTCGCTCTCTTCACCATACAGGTTGAAGGTACCGGTTCCGTCCTCATTCAGCACGAGCGTTCCCGTCATTCCAAACGACTCCATCAGCTTCATCATATCGGTGCCCATCATCTCATCGTTCTCATACATACCGACCAGATAATAGGTGCCCGGAGTCACTGTTCCGGAAGAGCTGTTCGTCTTGGAAGACTCTTCCGCCTTGGAGGCTTCAGTCTTAGACTCTTCAGCCTTAGACTCTTCAGCCTTGGACTCTTCGGGCTTGGACTCTTCAGCCTTGGAAGCTTCTTCCGCAACGGACGTTTCTTTTGTCTCGGAAGTCTCTGCAGCCTGAGAAGCCTCCACCTTAGACTCCTCTTTGGAGCTCTCTACGGACGTTTCCTTATTAGAGCTGCTGTTGTCTGCGGAAATGCAGCCGGCCAGGGAAAGGACCATAACCGCTGCCATCAGCAGAGAAATCAGTTTTTTCACAATATTTCCTCCTTGATCCAAATATGTAAAT
>CACZPA010000200.1 GCA_902782895.1 uncultured Eubacteriales bacterium | reverse complement strand
GGGACCGGACGGAAGGTCTGCTCGACATATCCGTACAGGAACCGTTTCCAGGCATCCGGGATCTGCTCCGGATCCTGCCCGAAGACGCGGATCGTGCCTTTCTGCGGCGCGTAAAGGCCGAGAATCAGCTTGAAAAGCGTGCTCTTGCCGATACCGGTACGGCCGGCGAGCGTGACGCTTTCCTCCGGCAGCAGCTCCAGATCAAAGCCGCGCAGGATCGGGACCTCCGGCACATAAGAGAAGGAAAGATCCACGCAGGACACAACGGGCTGCGCGTTTTTGCCATTCTGTACGTTGGCAACGGACTGCGCGGCAGTATCCGGCACGGGCTCCGTCGTTTCCAGCGGGCAGACGCGTTCCGGCACCTGCAGGAGTTCGCGGATGCGGGAAATACCGGCAAAAGCCGTCTGGACGTTCTGAATCTCCATGCCGATTGCTTCCAGCGGCTCAAAGATTTTGCTGACATAGGAGATCATGGCCGCGGCTCCTCCGACCGTCAGGCCGAACAGGGACGCAAACCGTCCGCCGGCGCTGGCGCAGCACATCATGACAGCGACCAGAAAAGCGCTTGTAAACAGGATGATCGGCGAATAGATCGCGTCATAGAAATTCGATCGTTCCATGGCCTGGAATCCGTCCTGGATGAAGCGGGAATAACGCTTGCGCATCCAGCCTTCCGCGCGGAAAACGTGCAGGGAGCGCATATTGTGCAGTGTCTCGGGGATCTGCGCGTTCGCGCTACCGACGGCCTTCTGACGGTCTTTCTGCGCCGCGAGCATTTTTCTCTGGAAGAGGCGTGTGATGTAGAAAAGCACGGGCAGGAGCAGGATGAGCAGCATGCCGAGACCGGTACTGCGGGTAAAGACCACGATCAGGATGCTGATGACCTTGCAGACATCCGCCGCCATACTGACGATGCCGCTTGTAAAGAGCGTTTCGACGGCGGAGACATCATTGACGATCCGGGAGACCGTAACGCCGGATTCGGTGGTGACATAGTACTCTGCGGGCAGGCGGTACAGCTTATCCGCCATGATGCTGCGCAGGGAATGTGTGATTTTCTGGCCGAAAACCGCGATCAGGACTTCACGCCCGGAGTCGGCGAGTCCGCCGAGAGCCGTCAGGACAAAGTAGAGAATCGCGTAGCGGAGGATGTCTCCCTCCAGAATATGGTCGATCAGCTCCGCGAGAACCAGCGGAGGATAGACCGAGATGATGACGGAAGCCGCGATCATGAGGACGAGCAGTAAGGTCAGCCAGCGGTGCTGCCAGATGGCGCGCGCAAGCCCTTTGCGAAGTGGATCCGACGGGCGGGATGCCGGGTTGCCTGCCGGACTGCCCGGCTGGCGGGTCGGCTGTGTGGAAGACGTATTTGTTTTATGCATTCTCGGCTCCTCCTTTCTGCAGATTCCAGAGAGCGCGGTATTTTTCGTTGCCCGCGAGCAGCTCTTCGTGAGTCGACTCGGTGACGGTCCCGTTCTCCATCCAGAGGACCTTATCCACCTCGTCAAAATGCGTGATCCGGTGTGTGATCAGCAGTATGATCGCGCCGGGATTCCGCAGTTTATTGAAAATCCGCGTTTCGGTCGGCATGTCGACAGCCGCGAAAGGATCGTCCAGAACATACAGTGGCGCGGGATGCGCGAGGGTGCGGGCGAGCGCGACGCGGGCCTGTTGGCCTCCGGAAAGCGTCGTGCCGCTCTCTCCGAGTACCGTGTCGGCGCCTTCCGGCAGCTCCTTGATTTCATTCGTAAGAGAGACCGTGTCGAGGATTTTCGCGAGATCCGTACTGCCCGCGCCTAAGCGGACATTGTCCGCGACGGAAGCCGTCAGCAGCTCCGGCTGGTGTCCCTGATAGGATACGTAACGGCGGTCCTGCGGCAGTGTGGACCATTCTGTGCCGCCCCAGAGGATCTGTCCCTCATAAGGAGTACCGGCAGCCTGCGCGTCCGTGGGCAGGAAAACCTTGCCGAGCGTGCTCTTTCCGCAGGCGACCTCTCCGGTAACGCCGATGATCTGTCCCGGCTGCGCGGTAAACGATACATTGTGCAGGATTTCCGGGCCGTTTTCGTAATGATAGGACAGGCCGGAGACTTGGAGATCGGCCGGTGCGGCGGGATCGACGGTCTTATCGTCATACGGCGGATCGAGCAGCTCGCGGACGCGTCCCCAGGAGACACGTGCCTTCTGGATCGCGTTGAAAAGGCGGGCCGCTTTGGAGGATTTGACCGCCAGCTTGACGAAACAGGCCAGATAGGCCGAAAAAGCCGCGATGTTCCAGTATCCGGAGCGGACGTAGCGGGAGCCGAGCCAGAGGATCAGGAACGCGCCGATCATCGAAACGATATGATACAGCGGCTGCATGGCGTTCGCGAAAATATTCGAGACGACAGCGCGCTTTTCGTAATCATTCAGGACGCCTTCATAGAGCTCATTCTGGTGCAGTTCCTGTCCGTGAACACGATAGACCATGGCGTTCTGTACGCGATCGAGCGTCCGCCCGTTCAGTGCACCGGTGCTTTTCTTCAGCGCGGCCGCGCTTTCTGTAACGGGCTTTTTAAGCCGCTCCGCGATCACATAGGCAAGCGGCGGGAAAAGCAGGACGAGAACCGTCAGCCGGATGTCATAGAAGGTCAGCATGAACAGATACGCGATCAGCGCGACACCGGTGTCGAAGATCTCCGTCACCGATTTGCGGATGCCTTCCACGCAGTCGTCCACGTCTGACAGCGCCTTGGTCATCATCGTTCCGTCGTCCGAAGCGCCGGCCTTCTCGTGGATCAGATTGCCGTAGAGGGTGTCCTTCATCCGGCGGTTCAGATTGTTGGCGAATTTGCGGACGTACAGGCGCTTGACCGCACGCACAGCCTGAATAAAGCCGATGACGCCGACATAGATGAGCGCCAGGCGGAACATGTCTTCCTTAGTGCGAAGGCCGTTCAGAATGTCGCTCAGCGTCTGGGCCAGCTGTCCCTCAAAGTACGGTCCGGCGATGATGCCGAGATTGTACAGGATACCGGTGACGGTAATCAGGACGAGCAGCCATTTCTCCCGGACCAGATAGGAGCCGAGAAGATTTTGCTTCGGTTGTTTCTGTTGTTCCTTTTGATTCATTGCGGTGTTACGAATCCTCCTTTTCTGTATCCGGCTTGTTCCGGTTCGCGGCGATCAGTGCGCGTACCTCGGGAAAACCGGCGCGGCTCTCATCGTGCGAGCGTCTGTAAAGCTTCTCCAGTGTCTGGAGAAAAGCGGCTTTTTCATCGGGATCGAGGCTGTCGATCAGCCAGGCGTAGAAGATGGACTCAACGGATTCCTTGGAATCCCGAAGAGCTTCGGATTTATCCGTGGGATACAGGAGCTGCGCCCGCTTATCCTCCGGATTGATTTCACGTGTCAGATAGCCTTTTTCCTCAAGACTGGCGGTCCGGCGGGCGACCGCGCCTTTGTCCATGCCGAGCGCTTCGCAGACATCCTTCTGAGAAATGCCGGGGTTGTGGCGGATCAGATGGATCATGTCGATCTCGCCGGAACCGATCTCTTCCGCGCGCAGCGATGAAACCAGCAATCTGTGGACTTCACGCGCGATCTTGGTGATCTGCCGGCCTGGATGCTCGGCGCGCTTCGAATGCTCCGGCCGGCTCGGATTCCCTCTGTGTCGATGATGTTTATCGAACTCTTTCATATAAAAACCTCCTGACGGGAAAATTAGTTGCAACATCAACTAAAATAGATGATACTACAACTAATTTGCCCTGTCAAGAGGTTTTTTCTGAAAAATAAGCGATTTTTTGCTAACAGCAGCGGCCGGATGCCTCGCGCTGCACAATGCCAGGAGGCTTTATGTCTCACGCTGTCCGGCGCCAGGAGACTTTAAGCCTCCGTGACTGTAGTGGTCTGTCCGTCCGACTGCGCGTCCAGGAAAGCGAACAGCTCTTTATAATATCCCATGCGGGTCGCGAGGCTGGCATTGTTGAAGATTTCGTGTTCGGATGGGATACGGACGATACGCGTATGAGCGGATCCGGCGGCGAAGCTGTTCTGCGGCTCGGGACGGACAAGGCTGTCCTTTTCTGCCTGGAAGAGAATCACGGGGATCTGTACCTTTGCGGCGTCGCGCACCAGTTTGTGATCCGCGACCGTACTCTGGTAAGCCCAGCGGTTTGTCGCGGCGCAGGTTTTATAGGCGTCATCCGCGACACGCATATTGTACTGGTACCAGAAGCGTGCCCTGGACTGGCCGCTGTTCTCATTATAATCCGGTTTGCCGCTCCAGTGTGAATTGCCGACGGACAGATCGTCCGCTTTGCCGGTAATCTTCTTGAACGCGTACATGACCGCGACCATCCAGTCCTTGATCGGTCCGAGCTGGATGCCGTGCATGGGAGAGCTCAGCACAGCGGCGGAGAAGACCTCCGGATATTTCTCGAGGAAAAGTGTCCCGATCGCGCCGCCCATCGAATGGCAGTAGAGCAGCAGCTTCTGATCCGGGACAGCAGGCTTTACGATCTCCCGGATGAAAAGCGCCGCGTCTTCGACATATTCGTCGTAGCTGTGGATCTGCACAAGGTCGAACTGGTCCGTCTCACGGCCGGAGAGGCCGTGCCCGCGGTTTTCCAGGAAGAAGAACGAGAAGCCGGCCTGGGCAAAATACCAGGCGAGCTCGTGATATTTGCCGAAGAATTCGCAGAATCCGTGGATCATCACGATGGCCGCGCGGCTCTCCGGGACCAGATTATAACGGTAATGCAGCTTCATGCCGTCCGGAGCGGTCAGGTATCCGTCCTGTACGTCCCGCGCAAGCCACGGAGCGACACTGTCCTGCATGATGGGGTTGAAATTCTCTTCCCCGATGATTTTAACGATTCTTTCCATACTGCTTACTCCTTGCCTAAAAGCTCAATGGCTTTTGCCGGATAGTTGGTGATGATGGCGTGAACGCCCTTATCGCGGCAGTAGAGCAGATCCGCTTTGCTGTTGGCGGTCCAGACGTTGACATCGATGCCGTGCGCCACGCAGTCCTCCATGTAATGCGGATACTGCAGGTTGTAAACGCTCGGATGCAGCGCGGTCACATGATGGGCGGCCGCATAGCCGGGCATATCATAGGTGCCGTCTGAGTACAGGAAGCCGGTCAGTGCGTCCGGGTCGATCTCCTTGATCTTCAGAATGGAATAGTGATTGAAAGAGGAATAGATGACGCGGTCCTGCATGTTGAATTCATGCGTCAGACGGACGGTCTTCTCCTCAAGATCCTTATAGAAAACGATACCGGTCTTCAGCTCAATATTGATCGTGAGGCCTGTAGGCTCGAGCAGTTCAAAAACCTCCCGCATCGTCGGGATCCGGGTTCCTTCGTAAGCGTACATGCGATTGCAGAAATCGAATTTCTTAAGCTCAGCAAGGGTCAGGCTTCCGATGGAGCCGTGACCGTTGCTGGTGCGGTCGATCCGCTCGTCATGGCAGACGATGACCTCTCCGTCTTTTGTCAGCTGCACGTCCAGCTCCACGCCGTCCGCTTTCATCTCCGCCGCGAGAGCAAACGCGGGCAGTGTATTTTCAGGCGCATAGCCGCTTGCTCCGCGGTGCGCCCAGATCAAAGGTTTATTCATATGTAAAACGCTCCTTTCTCCGGATATGATATCACATTCTGCAAGGGGTTGCAAACAGAATCTTTTTATGATAGGATTCTGCTTAATACTATTCATATGTGAAAACCGATCTGCGAAATTGGCAGATCGCGAGGAGGAATACAATGACACTTGACAAGTTGCCCATCGGGCAAAGCGCGGTTATTACCAGCGTCGGCGGGACCGGCGCGCTGCGGCAGCATTTCCTGGACATGGGGCTTCTGCCCGGTCAGGACGTAACGATGGTGAAGCACGCTCCGATGGGGGATCCCGTGGAGATCCGCGTGCAGAGCTATTCTCTGACGCTGCGCCTTGCGGATGCTGCCAGGATCGATATTGAGGAAATTCGCGAAGGGGCAGCGGCCTTGGGCAAACCGGCAGCAGTGGCGCAGGATCCCAAATCCGCGTATTCGGATAAGGAGCACCCGGGCCTTGGCGAGGGCGGCAAATATCACGTGAAAGCGGACGAGAAACCTGTGCCGGAGGGGACGGTTCTGACGTTCGCGCTCGCGGGCAATCAGAACAGCGGCAAAACCACGCTTTTTAACCAGTTGACCGGAGCAAATCAGCATGTCGGCAATTTTCCCGGCGTGACGGTGGACCGCAAGACCGGCATGATCCGGGGACACAAGGACACCTCGGTGACGGATCTGCCGGGCATCTATTCGATGTCGCCGTACACCAGCGAAGAGATCGTTTCCCGCAGTTTTATACTGGAGGAGCACCCGCTCGGCATCATCAATATCGTGGATGCGACGAATATCGAACGTAACCTGTATCTGAGCATGCAGCTGATGGAGCTTAACGTTCCGATGGTGCTCGCGCTGAACATGATGGACGAGGTCCGGGAGAACGGCGGAACGATCCGTGTCAATCTGATGGAAGAGATGCTGGGCATACCGGTTGTACCGATCTCCGCGAGCAAGGGAGAGGGCATCGAGGAGCTCATCAGCCACGCGCTGCACGTTGCCCGTTATCAGGAACGGCCGGGACGGCAGGATTTCTGCGATCCGGATGAGGACGGCGGCGCGGTGCACCGCTGTCTGCACGCGATCATGCATCTGATCTGGGACCATGCCGAACAGGCCGGAATCCCGCTGCGCTTCGCGGCGGCCAAGATCGCGGAGGGCGATTCGCTCGTCCTCGAGAAGCTGGGTCTGGACCAGAATGAGAAGGAAATGCTCGAGCACATCATCCTGCAGATGGAGACGGAACGCGGCCTTGACCGCGCGGCAGCGATTGCGGACATGCGCTTCGATTTTATCCGAAAGGTCTGCGAGCGGTGCGTCGTGAAGCCGCAGGAGAGCAAGGAACAGGTGCGCAGCGCCAGGATTGACCGCGTCCTGACCGGTAAATATACCGCGATCCCGATCTTTATCCTGATCATGGGAGCGATCTTCAACCTGACATTCAATCTGATCGGCGCCTTCCTGCAGGATCTGTTCGCAAGCGGAGTCGAATACCTCCAGGGCGTCGTCGGGACGGCTCTGGAGAATACGGGCGGCAGTCCGTTCATCCGGTCACTGATCACGGACGGTATTTTCAACGGTGTCGGCGCGGTTATCAGCTTCCTGCCGATCATCGTGACGCTTTTCTTCTTCCTGTCGATGCTCGAGGATACCGGATACATGGCGCGTGTCGCGTTCGTGATGGATAAGCTCCTGCGTCATATCGGACTGTCGGGACGGAGCATCGTGCCGATGCTGATCGGCTTCGGCTGCACGGTTCCCGGCATCATGGCAAGCCGCACGCTTCCGTCGGAGCGGGACCGCAAGATGACGATCCTCCTGACGCCTTTCATGAGCTGCAGCGCGAAGCTGCCGGTCTACGGCTTCTTCACGGCAGTCTTCTTCCCGGGCAAGGGCGGATTCATCATGATCGGGCTGTATGTGCTTGGTATTATTTTTGGCATCCTGACCGCGCTGCTGATGAAAAACACGATCTTCCGCGGAGAGCCGGTGCCTTTCGTAATGGAACTGCCCAATTACCGCATGCCGAGCCTGAAGAGCGTCGGCAGACTGCTCTGGGAAAAGGCGCGGGATTTCCTGCAGAGGGCCTTTACGATCATCTTCTTCGCGACGATCGTGATCTGGTTCCTGCAGAGCGTGAGTCCGCTCCTGCAGCTGGTGGACGATCCCGCGCAGAGCATCCTGGCGAAAATCGCCGGAGTAATCGCGCCAGTATTCCGTCCCGCGGGCTTCGCAGACTGGAGGATCTCGACCGCGCTGGTTACAGGCTTCACGGCAAAAGAAAACGTCGTTTCCACATTGTCGGTCCTTTTCGGGAGCACTTCGGCGCTGACGGGAGTTCTGTCCCCAGCGTCGGCGGGAGCGCTGCTTATTTTCTGTCTGCTGTATACGCCCTGTGTCGCGGCGGTCAGCGCCGTCCGCAGAGAGCTTGGCCATAAATGGGCCATCATTATGGTTGTGTTTCAATGTCTGCTGGCCTATGCGGCAGCGGTTCTCACCTATACAATATTCGGATAAAGGGGGACACCTGTATGCTGAAGGAATTAAGCCACATCGGAGTCAAGACATGGGATCTGGAGAAGTCGATGGCGTTCTATATCGACAGGCTCGGCGGGGATGTCGTCAGGGACGTCTATTCCGTGGACGGTAAAAGCCGCTATATCTACGCGGAGATCGCGCAGTGTATCGTGGAGCTGATCCCGGCGGAGTCGGAGAACGATCAGGGCGTGGAGCATACGGCTTTTCTGCTGCTGGATAAATCCCTGGACGAAACCTTTGAGAGAAGCGTCGCGGCGGGAGCCGGTGTCGATGTCGCGCCGCGTACGGCCTATTCGGGCGTCGGGCGGCTGTGCTTCCTGACAGAGCCTTCCGGGCTGCGGATCGAGATCGTCGAGCGGGAGGAGCATCTGCGCAAGGATTTCGCGGGCAAGGGCTGGATCAAAAACTATCTCTATGATCTGCTGCCGATGCCGGCTGGTCAGAAGGACGCGATCTTAAAGATCTACCGCGAAGGACTCGGCATGGAGCAGCGCGGGGACGACCTGATCTTCGGCGCGGATACGCTGAAATATCGCGAGGGCGTCCGGCCGGAATTCGTGCTGCAGGCCAGGGATGCGGAGACCCTTGCGAAGCTTGCGGAAGGCGCGGAGATCGTGCCGGATGACGGAGAGGGCGTCGTCCTGCTTTCACCGGAAGGCGTCAGAGTCCGGATCGTGCTGTAAGCGCGGATTTCTGTAAATGTGGATTGCCGCAAGCGCGGGCCGGCGTGCATTTTTTACTTGACAAAATACCGCAATAAATAGATAATAAGAGTATCAAAAATCGTTCGTTTATCATACTGGAGGGATCGATATGGCAGAAAAGATCGTCCGTGAGCCGAAGAAGACGGCTCCGGCCACTAAAGCCGCGGACAAGACAAAAGAAACCGTAATCAATGCTACGGAGACGGTTAAGAAGACGACCGCTAAGCAGACGGCTCCCAAACAGGCGGCGCCTAAGCAGCAGACGGTGATCACACCCAACAAGCCTACGGGCGGCAGCACGGTCGGGCTGCGCATCGGCGCGTGTGTTCTGTGGCTGCTTGCGATCGTCTGCGAAGCATTCGCGATCATGGTACTGATGGAATATTTCATTCCGCCTTTCAACATGAACGCCATGACGTTCCTGATCATCATGATCGTACTGGACATGGCGCTCGCCATTATCGCGGCGCAGCTCTGGAAGAAGGCCAACCACATCAAGCCGATGAGCGAGAAGCGCGGCAAGTTCCTGTTCTATCTCTGGAACGAGCTCGGCGTCATCATGGCCTGCATCTGCTTCATCCCGCTGATCATTCTCCTGCTGAAGAATGACAAGCTGGACAAGAGGACCAAGACCATTACCGCGATCGTTGCGGTCGTAGCGCTGCTGATTACCGGTGCGGCTTCCGCGGATTACGATCCGATCACGGCGGAGGAGAAGCAGGAAGCGGAGACGCAGATTTCCGACGACGTTTACTGGACACAGTTCGGTCATAAGTATCATCTGAACGCTGACGAAGAGTCCGGATGCCCGTATATCCGTTCTTCCAGCACGCTGTATAAGGGTTCTGTAACGGAAGCCATCGAAGCCGGACGTACCGCGATCTGCTCTTATTGTGCGGGTCATTACGCGGAGGGCCTGGATCTGGATAAATTAAACATTGAAGGCGGCGCGGCCGTCACGGAAGGAGATTAATATGGGTTTTGATATGAATTCGATCGGATCGCTTTTTGCAGGGGACGGACTGTCCGCGATCGCGGAGCGGGCCAATATGGATCAGAAGGATGTCGCGAAGGTTCTGTCCGTGGGTATTCCGGCGCTGGTTGGCGGTATGAACCGCAATGTTGCCGGGGAAGAGGGAGCCGAGTCCCTGTCCCGCGCGCTGGCGCAGCATGAATCCGCAGATATCTCTAAGCCGGGCGAGTTCCTGCTGGAGTCCGATCTGGACGACGGCAAGAAGATCGTCGGACATGTTTTCGGAGACGATCAGGACGAAGCGGTGGACGAGATCTCCAGAGCGTCCGGCGTTTCCAAGTCCAATGTTTCTACGATTCTGGCCTTGGCGGCACCGCTGCTGCTCTCTTCGCTGGGACAGCAGAGCAGCCAGAGCTCTTCCGGCGGTCTGCTGGGCGGATTGCTTGGCGGCGGACTCGGCGGCTCCGGCTCGTCCAATCCGCTGATGTCACTGCTTGGCGGCCTTCTGGGCATGGGTTCCACACAGCAGAGCACCGCGGCACAGAACGCGGCTGCGCAGAACGCTTATCAGCAGGGATATATGCAGGGCCTGATGCAGCAACAGCAGAACGCGTATCAGCAGAATGCGTACCAGAATGCTTATCAGAACACTTACCAGCAGAATCAGCAGGGCTTCACGCTGCAGTCTACGATGCCGCAGCAGAGCTCTTCATCCGGATTTGATCTGCTCGGAAATCTTCTTGGCGGCGGCGGAGCGGCGTCTTCGTCCGGACTGTTCTCCACGCTTCTGGGTGGTGGACAGTCCGCACAGCAGAGCCAGGAGGATTCCGGATTCCTTTCCGGTCTTCTGAATCTGCTGCACTAAGACTATAGTCGGATCTGTTGCGTTAGATTCCGCGCAGGCGCTCATTAGCGTCACGGCGCGGCAAAGCATGTAATCATTCATACCGCCGGTAGGCTGTTCAGGCTTGAGCCGGCGGTATTATTATGCTGTCATGGCAAACGACATGGCAGTTGCCAAACGGTGTCATGGCAATATCGGAAGAGTCCGGAGCAAGAAATGCAGAGTGCGGAATTGCGCGGAATGTGGTATAGTAGTCCTTAGCGAAGAAAGTATTTTCGCCATCGGAGGTAATAGTATGGCAAGCGAAGAGAAGCGAAACGAGCGATTTCTGCTCGCCGCGGTTTTCCTGTTCTGGTTTTCTGTATATACATATCCGTCGTTTCTGACGACCTACGCGGTCAATACCCTGGGCGCGACCAAAGTTATGGCCGGCACGATCGTCGGCAGCTATGGCCTGACGCAGATGATCCTGCGGATTCCGCTCGGTATCGCGTCCGACGTGCTGAAGAAACGCAAAATGTTCGTTATGCTCGGCTTTATCCTTTCGATCATCGCTTCTGCGGGTCTTTCGATCGTGGCGCTTCTGGCCGGCCGGGAAAAAGTACCGGAAGGTCTGGCATATGCCGCGATGATTTTCCGCGGGATTTCCGGAATGATGGCGGCGACGTGGGTCAATTTCTCCGTCCTGTATTCTTCCAGCTATAAAGGGGATCAGGTCGCGGCGGCTATGAGCCGCATGGCGCTTCCGCAGACGGGTTCCCAGCTGATCGCGATGCTGCTCGGATCGCAGATCGCGGGACATTTCGGCGAATTCTGGGCGTTCCTGCTCGCGACCGTGGGCGGAGTCGTCGGACTGATCGTAATGTCGCAGGTGCAGGAGCAGAGGCCGACAGGCGAGCCGATGACGGTCAGAGGATTCCTGGAAGTCGCGAAGAACCGCGAGCTGATCACGGGAACTGTCCTTGCGACGATCTATCAGCTGGTTGTCTGGTCAACGGTGCAGGGCTTCGTACAGAACTGGGCGCGCGACGTGGTGGGCTTCACAACGGCGCAGCTGGGATATCTCTCGGTAGCCAATCTCCTGCCGAACACGATTCTCGCACGCTTCTCCGGCACGGTGTTCGCGCCTAAATTCGGCCGCAAAACGGTGCTTGTCGGCGGATTTGTCTGCATCGCGGCCGCCTGTTTCCTGTATCCGTATACAAGATCGCTGGTATCTCTGCTGGCAGTGCAGGCGCTGCTTGGCGCGGGTGTCGGACTGATCGTTCCGCTGACCATGGCAAGCGCGGTTGAGACAGTTCCGAACACCAAGCGCGGCGCCGCGATGGGCATCTATCAGGCGGTTTATGGGCTTGGGATGTTCCTCGGCCCGGTCATCGCCGGCGCGGTGATCGAGAAATTCTCCGGCAGCACGGTTTCCGGATCGGTTCCGGTACAGGGATATATCGCGAATTTCTACGTCGCGACAGCGATCGCTCTGATTGGTGGAGTGCTCGCGCTTCTGTTTACATCAGGCCGCAAGAAAGCCTGAGCGGCAATATAGGCCTGGCAGTCTGCCAGGTTCAGCAAACGGTAAAAATACAGATCAACATATAGATGTGGGGTCAAAAAATGGCCTGTGAAATAGCGCGCGGAGATATGTCCGCATGCCTTCACAGGTCATTTTGCTGTTACAAACGGATCCGGCGCTTACGCGCTTCCGATTATGAATCGGAATCCGTTCTTTTCTTTCTAATATAATGCAGGATCAGAATCCGCGCGGCATATTGCGCGGACAGGGTTGAAAGGTCAGTTTCTCTTCAGCAGCGCAACGGCGACATCGTTGACATTGGTACCGGTCGCGCCGGTCATGATCAGGCCATCCACGGCCTTCAGCGCATGGTAGGCATCGTTGTTCTGCAGAACATCGAAGATCCGGATGCCCTGCGCCGCGAGCGCGTCAGCCGTCTCAAAATCCGTATAGCCGCCGGCCGCGTCGGTCGGTCCGTCCGTGCCGTCGCTGCCAAGGGAGAAAACGGCGGTGCCTTCCAGGCCCCGGATTCCTTCCGCGGCGGCAAGCGCAAGCTCCTGATTACGGCCGCCAAGTCCCTTGCCAGTCAGATGAACGACGGTCTCTCCGCCGGCGATAAAGGCAAGCGATTTCCCGTCAGCGGCATGTGTGCGAAGGATGCTCGCGAGCATACGCCCGGCCTCCCTTGCTTCGCAATCGAGCTGATCGGTCAGCAGAACCGGTTCATAGCCGAGCTCGCGGCAGACATTTTCCGCCGCGCGGCAGAGCTCGCGGACGCTGCCGGTAATCGCGGTCGTTACGTTATGCAGCTCTTTGGGAGTCTCCTGGCACAGCAGCTCACGCGCCTGCGCGGAGAGACGCAGATTGTATTTTTCGGCAAGAGCGACCGCCTGCTCTGCTGTGGAGGAATCCGGATAGGCGGGGCCGCTTGCGATCATGTCCAGCGGATCGCCGAGAATATCGCTCAGCACGATGCTGTAGACACGGGCCGGAGCGCAGGCAAGCGCGAATTTGCCGCCTTTTACCGCGGAAAGCCGCTTGCGGATCGTGTTCATTTCGACGATGTCCGCGCCGCTTGCGAGCATCTGGCGGGTAATGTCCTGCAGCTCCTCGCCGGGGATGAGCGGCTTTTCAAAAAGCGCGCTTCCGCCGCCGGAGAGCAGGAAAAGCACCGTATCGTCCTCGGTAAGCCCGGAAACCAGCTTCAGAGCTTCTTCAGTGGCATGGAAGCTGTTCTCGTCCGGGACGGGATGGCCTGCTTCATAGCAGACGATACCGGGGATCTCTCCTTTGACATGATCGTATTTCGTCACAACGATACCGCCGGAGATTACGGCCTTCTGTGCGTAAAAACGAACAGCGGCGTTTGCCATCTGCCAGGCGGCTTTACCGGCCGCGACAAGCAAAAGCCTGCCATTGCCGGGCTTAAAATCCTGCAGCGCACGGGTGACCGCCTCGTCCGGGAGAACCGCGCGGATACTGGCGGAGATGATCTTGTCGGCGTCATCACGTAATGGTCTGTTCATAGCAGAGGCCTCCCTCGTTTTTTTCTATTATAGCATAGATTGCCGTTAAGCGCAGACGGACTTCAAAGCTGCAGATCCCGGACGAATTTCCGGTTCAGGACGCAGCAGACGATGAAAGTTATGACTTCGGTGATCAGTACAGCGTACCAGATGACGTTCTGATCGTGGAAGATCGCGGAGATCAGCGCAAAGCTTCCGATCAGAAGGACGCATTGCCGCATCAGATTGATGAGCAGAGCGTATCTGGCGTGGTCGAGCGCCTGCATGGAAGTGCCGCGCAGCATGGAGACCGCGCCAAAAGGCAGCGTAAAGACGCAGATCCGCAGGCAGTGGATACCGACGCTGCGCATATAATCGCTCGCGGAGAAAAGGGTCAGGATACCGTTCGGCACAAGCTCCAGAATCACGACCAGAAGCAGCATCAGAACCGCGCCGGCTCCGACGGAGAGCTTCATGGTTTCTTTTACACGGTCCTTGTTGCCGATGCCGTAGTTATACGAAAGAACAGGCACAACACCGTTGTTCAGGCCGAAGATCGGCATGTAGCAGAAGTTCTGCAGCTTCATCCAGATTCCGTAGACAGCGGTCGCGGTCGTGGAATAAGCCAGAAGGATCTGGTTGATAAAGAAGCTCGTCACGGAGGAGAGGCCCATCGTGATGATGGACGGGAGACCGACACGGAAGATATCAATGGCGGCCTGCACCTTGAATCCGAAGCGGAACAGATCCTTGCGGACAGAAGGATTGTAGCGGATATTCAGGATCAGGGCGATGATAGCGGAGAAAATCTGTCCCCCGATGGTCGCGATCGCGGCGCCGGCGATCCCCATCTCCGGGAAGAAACCGATGCCGAAGATGAGCAGCGGGTCAAAGACCAGGTTGAAAACGGCGCCGGAGGCCATGGCGATCATAGAGAGCGTCGCCCGGCCGGAGGATACCAGCAGCCGTTCGTAATACTTGCTGAAGATGGATCCGCAGGAGAAAAGCCAGTTGATCGACAGATAGGTCGTGCCGTATACTGCGATTTCCTCCACATTTGTCTGAACGCGGAAGATCGGCTCTGACGCGAAAAGTCCGAGAAGGATAAAGACAACGGTAAAGATCAGGCTGATGCCTGTCATGGTCTGAATGACGGAGGACGCGCCTTCTTTATCGCCCATGCCCATCTTTCTGGCCCAGACAGCGCTGACACCGGTTGCGGTACCGACCGCGAGCGCGGTAACGATCTGCTGCATCGGGAAGGCCAGGGAGACCGCTGTCAGGGCGTTCTCGGAGATCCGCGCGACAAACATCGAGTCCACGATGTTGTAAAGCGCCTGGATAAAGAAAGAGATCATCATGGGAAGACTCATTTTAACCAGCACAGACGGGACCGGAAGCTCGGCCATCATTTTCATTCTGTCATTGTTTCTGCTCATAGAATACCTCAAAAAGATAAGTTCTCACATCCGCGGCTTCCAGCGGCCTGTCAGATAATGAATGCTGAAAAGGACGCACAGAAGCAGGTTGTGAGCGATCATGCAGGCCCAGGCGGCGACAAGTCCGTAGCCCAGCAGCTGCGTGCAGACAAAGGTTCCGGCGATGCGGACACCCCACATACCAACGATATTGAAGACAAACGGCGCGACGGTCTTGCCGACCCCCTGCATCATGCCTTCGATCACGATCGGTATGCCGTAGAAAGGCTCCGAGAAGGCAACCATGCGCAGGACGGTCGTTCCCAGCAGGATAACTTCGGGATCTTTCGTGAAAATCCGGACCAATACGGGAGCGAAAGCGAACAGGAGCCCGCCGGTCACGACCATGAGGCCGACCTCGAGCGGAATGATGGTGCGGGACAGGTTCTTCAGCTTCTGCTCGTCGTGCGCGCCGTACGCGTTGCCGGCCAGTGTCGCGGCTGCGGTCTGCATGCCCCAGCCGGGGATGTAGAAGCCGGACTCGACCGTATTCGCGATCGTATGCGCCGCGGTGGAGGTTTCACCGAGAGAGTTGATCATCGAGGCAAAAGCGACATATCCAAAGGTTGTCGCGAAACGCTGCAGCATATTCGGCAGGGCGACGCGGAAACAGGGCCGAAGAATGGCCGGATCCAGGCGTTTGCGCTGCTTGTGGGGCGAGATCCTCGGATGCTTCCAGAGAGCGATCGTCATGACTGTACCGCCGACGACAAACGAAATTGCGCTTGCGGCGGCAGCACCCTCAACTCCCCAGCCCGCACCGGGAACTTTCAAAGACAGGCCGAAAAGGCTGACGGCATGCGGGGCATAGATCAGGAAATAGTTCATCACGACATTGATGACGTTGACCAGAATACCGACTTTCATCGGCGTCTTTGTGTCGCCGGCCGCCCGCAGAAGTGTCCCGAAAATGATGCTGGCCGAGCGGAACAGCATCGGGGAATAGATGATCAGGAAATAGCGGGAAGCCATGCCGCGGATCGAAGGATCGACCTGCATCCAGACCGGAATCACGCCGCTGAGGCCGCAGGTCAGCGCGGTAAAGAGGATGCCGGCAAGCAGGGTGATCGTCACGGCCTGACCGGAAGCCTTGCGGGCCTCCTCCACATGGCCCGCGCCGATCGCCTGTGAGATATAGGCGAGAAAGCCGACACCGATCGCGGAGATCGTGCTCCCGACCATCCAGATGATGGTGCTTGTCGCGCCGACAGCCGCGGTTGCCTGTGTTCCGAGGGAACCGACCATCGCGGTATCGATATACTGAACCGCCGTCTGCGTCAGTTGTTCCAGCATTGTCGGGACAGCAAGCGCGAGGATTGTCGGCAGCATCGAACGGAGATTATTCTGCCGGGTCGGTTTATGCATGCGAGGCTCCTTTCAGGGGAAGCGGAACAGAGCCGTTGTCCGGATCCGGCAGCGGGGCACCTGCAGGGACCTGCGCGCGCAGCATATGGATCCTGCGTCCTTCTTTGCGGAACTGCGTCTCATACTCGGTCGGGATAGCCTGTGCGGAAGTGTCCCCTGTGTCCGGGTAATAGTCCTCTTCCTGGGCAAGGATCGTCCATCCATGAGCGGGAAGCTCCTCCAGGGAGGAAGCGAAGAGAATGTCGCTGTCCGTTTTCAGATACAGGATAGCCCCAGGCGCGAGGATTTTCTGATAAATGGATAGGAAGCGTCCGGAGGTCAGGCGTCTTTTCGCGTGCTTGGCCTTAGGCCACGGGTCGCTGAAATTCAGGTACAGGGCGTCGATTTCACCCGGTGCGAAGTAATCCGGCAGGGATTCCGCCTCGGACCGGATGAGACAGATATTGTGCAGAGCCGCTTCCGGCCTGAGTTTGTCCAAGGCTCCGGCCGCTTTGCACAGGACGGAACCGATCCGTTCCAGGCCGATCCAGCCTTCCGAGGGAAAGGAGCGCGCGGCATCCGTCAGAAAGCGGCCCTTCCCGGTGCCGATTTCCAGATTCAGACGCGCTGCGCCAAGTCTGTCCCTGTAATGCCCGCGCAGGGCAGAGGGATCCTGAATGACATAAGAAGACGCGGCAAGGATCTCCGCATTGTTTTTGACAAAGTGATTACGCATAACTCGACTCCTGTGTGTATATGGATCAGGACGAAAGAAAAAAGCAATACCAAAGCGGGCTGCTTCGATATTGCCTTACGTGAGCCATTCGGGACTTGAACCCGAGACACCTGGATTAAAAGTCCAGTGCTCTACCGACTGAGCTAATGGCCCGGCCTGCTGAACTGCCCCTTTGGAAACGGCTGTTTAAGCCATATGGATAGTCAGCTATAAAAATATATCACAGGTTTACGGAAATGTCAAATGCTTTTTTAGGGAATTATCCCGTATTTACGGCAATTATCCGATAAAACGCCCTGAATTATCTCACCAGAATCGAAATCAGAACAAAAAGCACGCCTGCAGCGCAGATCCATAACAGCCCCGGCAGAGCGGCCGGGAAGGATAACAGCGGTTGGCCGGATTCAGAAGCTTTGCCGGTGAGGAGGTTTTCCCGATGATTGACATAGTAGACACGGACGAGGCACCAGATGGCCATTGCGAGAAGAAGGAGTGCCGTTGCCAGCTGCACCGCGGATGGGGCGGAAAGCTGTGCCGCATCGGACAGGACATCCGAATCCGCCGAAGTCAGTCCGTATGCCAATAAGAGCTGCGTCCCGTTGATAAGCGCATGCGCGAGGATCGCCGGCCAGATGGAGTCCGCGCCGATTGCAAGAAAAGCGCAGAACGCGCCGAATACGACAGCATAGAGACCTTGCTGCGGATTCAGATGCAGCATTCCGAAAAAAAGTCCGGACAGGAGCGACGCGGTGTAGATGCCAAGCTCCCGGCAGCCGGACAGGAAGATGCCGCGGCTGAGCATTTCCTCAAATACAGCCGGCAGGACGGCGACGCAGAGGAGGCTGATCCAGATCGGCTGCGCGGTATACTGCGCCATGGATTCGTCCACGTAGTTATGGAACAGGGTCGAGCTGAAAGAGGAAATCAGCATCAGCGCAGGCTGCACAAGCAGCGCGAACAGGATCGCGAGAACGAAAGTGTAGGGCCTGGGCAGACGGGTCCGCAGGACGGATCGC
>CACZPA010000199.1 GCA_902782895.1 uncultured Eubacteriales bacterium | reverse complement strand
ATCAGGTGATTCTTGCTGATCTGAATGCCGACCTCGTTGAATTTCTGTTTGCGGCTGTAATCCAGTCCGTCCGCCAGACGCATGATCATGGATAGTCCGGAAATCACAAGCCGGTCATTGCGGTCGAATTCCGCGTAAGCCGGATCTTCCGGCGTCAGCTCTCCGCTCTCGAACAGACGGATCATCGTCGAAACCATCAGTTTCTCTTCTCTGCTGATCCCGGAGAACTCAAACACCTGCACCAGCATCGCCGAATTGTCCGCGTAATTCGTCAGGTTCAGGTATTTGCCGGTCTCATGGAGCTGTATCGCCATCTGCAGCAGCATTCTGTGACGGTCCGTATAGCCTCTCGGCTTGCGCAGCCGTTCAAAGAGCTGCATCGCGTAATCGTTCATCACGTCGTCATGCCGTCGGTCGCACTGGAAACGATCCGCCAGCACTCTGATGTAGGCAAGCAGGTCTTCATAGGATCTCTCCCGCTGCTTTTCGTTCTTTTTCGCGGCGGAAAGCTCCCACAGCACGCCGTCAAGCAGACCTCCGAACGAGAAGACCAGCTTTTTGGCGCCGGCCAGTTTCCCGAATGTATGGATCAGCATGATCGACGGCAGGATCAGTTCGGCCGTCTCCGTATTCAGGCCGTATTCCTCCTCGATCTGTACGGCGGACTTGCCGAGCATCCGCCGATACATCGCTTCAAACCGTGAAAAATCGATCTCGGCGTACGGTTCCTGCCGCACTTTATTCTCTTCCAGTCTGTAGATCGCTTCGCACACAGCTCCGCTGATCAGGTATTTCTCATACTCGGTCTGATTGCCATGGTGCAGCACAGGCTGGATCGTCTCGGTGATGAATTCAGACAGCACTTCCGGATAGCGCAGGGTTTCCTTCTCGATGGACGAAAGCATCTGGTGGATACGAAGTGTCCCGAGCTGTGTTGTCTGGCTGAAGCAAAGCCCGCCCTTATCATAAGCGGCGATCTGTGTCGTACCGGAACCGATCCGGGTATACAGCAGGCCGTCTTTCGACATCTTGCGGAAGCCGGGGATCGAGGATAGCGCTCCCTGTCTTGTCAGATAGCGCTCCTCCGTGCGCGGCAGCACATCGACCGTCAGTCCTGTCCGCACACGGATCAGCTCCAGCACCGCGTCGGCGTTCTCCGCCTCCCGCAGCGCGGACGTCGCGACGATCCGTCTCCGGCGGACCTTATACTCATTCATCAGCTTCTTAAAGCCAAGCAGAACACGGCAGATCTCGTCTGCCATTTCCATGGAGATCCGTCCCGTCGAGAAAGTGTCCCTTCCGACCGCGACCGTCCGGACAACATTCTCCAGGACAGTCATCTCGCCCTGCTCGGTCTGCTGTACGATCTTCATTCGTATCGATCCGGATCCGAGATCCACACCGGCTGTTACAATATCCTTATTCACTCTTATCCGTCCCTTCCGATATGCCGGCCCCATCCTGCACCGGCCCGTTTATTCTATCCTGCTCCATTCTTTTCTGCTCAGCCGCGGCCGCAAGCTCCGGCTTGGCTACTGCCGCCTGCTCCAGCCTGGCCGCCCGTTCCTGCTCCCGTAATCTGCTGAAAAAGCTCCGCAGCAGCTCCGCGCTTTCCTCTTCCAGTACGCCCTTCACAAGCTCTGCGCGGTGATTGAAGCCCTGCATCTGCAGCAGATTGATCACCGATCCCGCACAGCCGGCCTTCGGATTCATCGCGCCGATCACAACCCGCGGAATCCGCGCCTGCACGATGGCTCCGGCGCACATCGGACAGGGCTCCAGCGTAATATACATCGTCGTATCCTCAAGCCGCCAGTCCCCGATCACGTCCGCGCCTTCCCGGATCGCCTCGATCTCCGCGTGCATCAGAGGACTTTTCAACGCGTTCCGTTTATTGTAGCCGGATCCGATGATCCTGTCCTCATAGACGAGAACCGCGCCGATCGGCGTGTCGCCCGCGTCGTATGCGCATTTTGCAAGTTCCAGCGCTTTCCGCATGTAGAAAACGTCTCTTTCTTCACTGCTGTCCATCGTTCTGCGCTCCGCTGTCTGCCGTACCGTCCCCGACTGTCCTGTCCTTCCGGAAGACGATCCACTTGCTGAAAACATAGTTCAGGATAATCACGATAATGTTGCTGATGATCTTGACCGGCATCGATGGGAAATGGAACACCCACTCGGTGAAGAACAGCAGGAACACCGTATCGAAGACTCCGGAAGCAACCCTCGCTCCGATAAAGGAGAAGAATTCCCAGAGGATCTTCCTGCGCTCCCAGCTTTTGCTCTCAAAGACGAAAAGCTTATTCGTGATAAACGCGAAGAGCACCGACAGGATCCACGCGGCCGTATTGGCGACGACCTTATCCACATGCAGGATTTCGTGCAGCAGATAGAAGCTGACGATATTGATCAGCGTCGTCAGTCCGCCGAATACCAGATACCAGAATTTCTCTTTATGTTTCTCATAGAGGGCTCCCAGACGGCCCGGCAGTCTGATCATCTTTTCTTTCTCCTTGTCATGACGGCCTCCGCAATGCTGTAGATCACAAGTATCACGGCGCAAGCGATCGATACTTTAATGCCCAGAGACAGACCCGGCGTCTCATAGGTGAAGACGATATCGTTGGAACCCGCTTCACAAGGCACCGCCATAAAGCCGATCTGAACGTTCTCGACCGCTACGTCCCGGCCGTTTACCTGCGCGGTCCAACCGTCCTTCTCATAAGGCACGCTGAAGAAGACCATCCGCGGCTCTTCCAGATCGATATGCGCCTGGAATCCGGTATTGTCGTAATGGAATGTATCGCAGGCCTCCGCCGCGCGTTCGCGACAGTCGGTCTTATAGGTCTCCTCATTATAGACAAAGGAAAGCTGTCCCGCCTGCTCGTCGAAATATCCGGCGTATTTTTCCGCCTGCTCGTCCGTCAGGATCAGAGCCTTCAGCATCAGCTTGTCCTTATCGGCTTCCTTGATCTCATCCGCGTCGGACCGCAGTATATATTTATCAAACGTAAAGCCCATCGGAATATAGTAATCGTTCTCCCAGACCGCGTATCCGATCGTGTCGAAGCGATAGGTATAACCCGGCATCTTGGTCTTCGCGAGCGGATCCTTTGTGTCGCCGAAAGTATCGGACTTATAGCTGATCCGGTCGTAGAAATATTTCACCGAGAAAAGGCCGCGGGACGCGAAGCGTTTATAATCCATCTTGGAATTGACATCGCGCTCGTCCCCGATGTAGACGTAATAATCCATGATCGACGCCGGTACGACACTGTGGAAAGCATGCATATCCGGCACCTGCCAGAACATTCCCATATTGATGAAGGAATCGTCGTTATCGATCCGGTAGAACTGTCCCTCCGGATCCGGCAGCTCGACACGATTCTCGCCCTGGATCGCGTCCGGGATAATATAGTTCTTCGTATCGTAGGAACGCGTCTTGCCGTACGCGATATAGTAGTTGCCGAAGATAATGCCATAGATGCAGACCGCGAGGACCAGATAGCTTGCAAAGAGCCTGGGGAACTTCTTCTGCTGCTTCATCAGAAGCCACATCACGGCGAAGCTTGCGATACAGGTTCCCGCCATGAAGCAGAACGGAATCACAAAGTCCTTATTGAAGATGCCGAGCACGGTCTTTTTGACTTCTTCATCCAGCTCGTTCTTGACCTTGACCTGATCCGGTGTCAGGACCATCGCCGCGATCACGCAGACCGTAAAGACACAGGCGATTTTCCAGCCGGTATACAAAGCTTCCGGACTGCCGTCGTCGAGCGTTTTCATCGTCGCCGCGATCAGCGCGAAGGTCAGCATAAAGAACCAGCGCGCGTAATAAGAGCTGTTAAGCGCCGTAAACATGCTGTTCAGCCCCGGCAGGAACGCCATGATCAGCGAAATGATGATCAGCGATTTCAGCCAGTGTTTCTTACGCTCCGACAGGAACGCCAGAACACCGGACATGCTGAAAATCGGGATATACGCCTGCACACTCGTCCATCGCATGTAAGAATCCGTCACCAGAATCGGCTGGGACGGGAGTTCCGGCGGGAAGAAGAAATTCAGCAGGATGACCCAGTATTTGCGGGCGTTATTGTAGATCCAGACATTGTATCCGTACAGCAGTCCTGTCGATCTGGGATTCGCCAGAATCACGATGATCGTAGGCCAGACGATAAACGCGCTCATCGCGAATCCAAGTATGGCCTCAAAAGCGACCTCCAGGAATCCGCGCACGGTCGTCTTATATCCGCCGCGCCAGACCTTCGCGATATAGTACAGGATCATGAAGATGGCTTCGCCGGCGAAGAAGACAAAATTGACGACAGCCGCGAGGCAGACGGTCAGCGCGAAAATGCCGTGCCGATGATTGTCCACAAGCTCATCCATTCCGATCATCAGCAGCGGGAAGAAAACCATCACGTCGAGGAAATGGTTGAAGAACGTGTTGTACATGGTATACCCGCAGAAGGCGTACAACAGTCCTCCCAGGATCTGATACTCGGGCTTTTTGATAAAACGGCGCAGCCATGCGGTTGCCGTCAGGGACATCGTCGCGTATTTCAGGACCAGCAGCGGGCCCATGCAGTACGGGACCCACGCGTCCGGGAGCGGCAGCGTCAGCCAGAAGAACGGGCTGCCGAGCAGATAGAAGGAATACGAGCCGATAAAATTGGCTCCGAGATCGGTATACCAGTTCCAGCCAAGGTTGCCGGTACGCACCGCGCGATGCGCGAGCATATAGAACGGAACCTGCTGTGAATTGAAATCTCCGAGGAACAGAAAATAGCCCTCGTCCCAGATGATCGAAGGCAGAAACATGATCGTTGCTGTAATCAGCGCGATCAGAAAGCTTTTAAACAGAACATGGCGGCCGTTGCAGACGCCGAAAAGCTCCTTATCCTGCAGGACTTTTTTCTGTTTCTTTTTCTTTGTTGCCGGGTCGGGTGCCGGTCTAGGCGCCGGGTTGACCGGATTCTCTACGATAGCCTCCGGCGCTACGGGTACGTCCTCTTCCAGTGTAAGATCGGTTTTTATATCACTCATTCAGCGCTGTATCTCCTTCCTGCGCCATTAAATATTCTTCTGAAAAGACAGTTTTATGCCTTATATCATTTTATCACTGCGCGGCGGTATTGGCAAGACCGATTTTCACTACACTGCATAACAGCGTTGAAAGAGATGGAGTCTGCAAGGATACCGGAGAGCTGGCTTTCCTTCATTTTAGTCTCGCGGGAACTGTCCCATACGGAAGATTTTTCAAAAACGTCGTTTTGTTCCGTATAGTACTGTCCCCCAAATACGGTATATTTTCCTAAAATGGGATAATACTCCGTATCGGCTCTTTGCCGCGCATTAGCGGTTACGGAATATAAACAGAATACCGCGTTTTATTCCGTATGGAGACGGCGCCGCTTACGGTATATTTTACAAAAAACCGCTTCATTCCGTATTGAACCGTTTCCGGGGCAGCAAGAACGTTAACTATAGAAAAAGGGCCATGAAACATCTCGTTTTCATGGCCCGCTTTCCTATATTTTGCTCTTTAGCAGCCTGCTCTCGTAAAGACGCTCTCAGCCTGTTCTCTTACAGTCTGGTCTCCCAGCGTCCGCACCATACAAGCTCATTCGCCTGGCCCTTGAACGGGCTCTTACCGGTCAGCTTCTCGACCAGCGCGTGGATGTACTCCTTCTTAGGCGCGTATGCGTTGATGAAAGTCTTCAGCATCGGCGCGTCGTAGAGATGATTGGTGTAATTCAGCGAGACGCCGATCGTTGGGATTTCGTGTACAGACCACGGAATCTCGGAAGAATGTCCTACAGAATACGTAATGCGTACATTATTGGCCTGTGCGTATCCCT
>CACZPA010000198.1 GCA_902782895.1 uncultured Eubacteriales bacterium | reverse complement strand
GCGTGGAAGCGTTCGCCGGCGGGATGGAGCTCCGTGACGCTGATATCGTCCGGCAGATAGCGGTTTGCGTAGTCCTTGATCGCGGCGGCGGTCATATCCGTCCCCAGACGGACGTTAGCCACCATGCCCAGCGCGTGGACTCCGGCATCTGTCCGGCCGGCTCCGGTCACATCGACCGGATGGCCCTCCAGCGCGGTAAAAACGGCTTCGAGCTTGCCCTGGATCGTCAGATCCGTGTCCGGCTGATGCTCCCAGCCCTGGTAACGACTGCCGTCATAGGCAACGGTCAGCTTGTAATTCATCATGGATCAGGCCTTGGCGGATTCTGTCGCCGACTTGAACGTGGTTTTCCACTTGCCGCTGTGATAGCGCATGAAGACGAGCAGCGTACGGATCAGCTGATCCGCCGCAAGCGCGTACCAGGCGCCCATAATGCCCATGTGGAAAACATAGATCAGAAGAGCGGCGATCACGGGACGGACGACCAGCATGGTGAAAGCCGTAATATACGCGACAAATTTGGTGTCGCCCGCGCCTCGCATCGCGCCGGCGAGAATCAGCTGCGACGACTGGAAAGGCTGGACAAAAGCGACAAATAGCAGGATTTTTTCACCGGCGAGAATTATCTCCTCAACATCCGTATACAGCCCGACGATCCATCCGCCTGCAATCAGGAAGGCCGCGGCAAAGATCAGCGCGACGGCGAAGCCGGTATTCTGGCTTGCTTTACTGTACGCCTGTGCCATATCGGGACGTTTCTTGCCAAGGCTCTGGCCGACCAGGGAAGTGGCGGAAACCGCGAAGGCTTGGCCGTTCATGAACGTCAGCGCCTGGATATTCATGCAGATCGTGTGGGTCGCGTAGGCATTCGTGCCGAGAGAAGCGACGATACGGGTATAGATGATCATTCCGGCACGCATGACAAGCTGCTCGCCGGCGGCCGGGAGACCGATCCGGACGATGTCCGAGATCGCGGCCTTCTTCAGCTTAAAGCCGGAAAGCTTCCAGTCAAGATGGACGAAACCCTTGGTGGTCGTGATGACGATCATCGCGATGATGAAAGCCGTGGACTGGCCGATGACGGTCGCGATCGCCGCGCCGCGGACTTCCAGACGCGGGAAGCCGAGATGTCCGGTGATCAGTACCCAGTTGAAGAAAATATTGACGCAGTTGGAAATGATATTGTAGATCAGGGGCGCCCTTGTGTTGCCGACGCCGCGCAGAGCGGACGTGACGACGTTCGTCAGGGCGAGTCCGACCATGCCGATCATCATGATCTGCAGGTATTCGGTAGCCGCGTCCAGCGTCTGCGGATCCGCCGCACCCATGAAAGCGCACAGCGGGCGCGCGAAGATGTAGCCGACGATGGACATGATGACAGAAAGGACAAAAGTGAGCGCGAGGCCCTGCCGCAGGAACAGATTCGCGGTGTCGGCGTCTTTGCGGCCTCTGGCGCGGGCGATCATCGCCGTGGTACCGACATTCATCGACATGAAGGCCGTCATCAGCAGGAATTTGGGCTGGTTGGAAAGTCCGACCGCGGAGATCGCGTAGGGGCCGACCGCGCCGACCTGGATCTGGTCGAACATACCGACGAGCTGGGTCAGCATGAGCTCTATGAAAGCAGGCCAGCCGATACGGATAACATCCTTATAGATGTTGCCGCGGGTCACGCCCTCAGGGAGCTTTTTGGAATAACGCTCGCCGCCGCCGTATTCATACATGTCTTTGCCGGCAGGGAGCTTATCAAGAGTAATCGGAATCGTCTTGCGTTTCTGTTCTTTGTATGCTGTCTGTTCTGCCACGGATCACCGAACCCCTTTCTTTTTTGTAATATCTATGGAATTTGGAAGAATATCATCTGCAAAACACAGTCTACCATAAACAGGAAAAAGATACAAGCAAATTAATAAGAAATCTTATTTTATTTGCGGATTTGTGACAGATTTCGGGCGTTTGCCGACAAAACGGATAAAAAATCGAGAGAAATTTGTTACAATTTTATTAAAAAGTGTTGACAGAATTTGATGAAAGTGTTATATTGCAACTGTTCTATTGTGAAACAGTTTCCCTAAATTATGTGAAATCGCTGCCATAAATCACAGAGACAGCGGTTTGGAGAGGATTTTGAATGAGTAATTGGAAGGCAATTGCCGGCAAAACAGCGGCTTTTGTAATCATTATCGCGATGATCGCGGCAGTGCTTCTTCCCATAAAGAATTCGGGAAAGGAAGCGCCGGTAACGGCTTCGGCGCAAGGCGCGCTTGTCAAGGGACAGTCTCTGCAGAGGTCGACGCAGGATGTCTCGATCACAGCGTTCGCGGCGCCGATCGATAAGGCTCCGTCGGTTGTGACTTTTGTAGCGGTAGATGCGGAGATCCCCGAGATTGTAAACTCAGACGCGGCACTTTATCTGGCGGCGGACGAGATGTCTGCAGCAGTGCAGAGAATTCCGGCTGTACAGCTTCACAAGGAAGCTCAGGCGCAGGCGGATGC
>CACZPA010000197.1 GCA_902782895.1 uncultured Eubacteriales bacterium | reverse complement strand
CGGATGGCTTTTGTGTTCTTCTGCAATATCGCGCTGTTTATCATTCTGTTTGCTATCACACGACTGGCCGGCAAGCGCAGCGGTGTCTCTATACTGTCCTTTATCGTGCTGCTGGTCCTGAATCTGCTGCTGCTCTTATCCATCGAGCTGCTCTTCCGGATCAGTACGGAATATACCATCGCCACCGATGAAACCGTGATTGTCAACAGTTGTCTTTTCCTTGCGTCCATCGTCTCTCTGGCCTTATATGAGATCATGTCATGGTCAGCTTCCCGCAGGCAGGAGGCCGAGACCAAGCTGCGGGTGCTGCAGCAGGCGCAGGATCAGCAGTCCAAGCTGCAAAGCATGTACAGCGCCATGCTGGAGTATCAGCATGCCTTAAAACATCAGTATCAGGTGTTGGAGGATCGTCTGAAAAGCGGTAAGGCTTACAGTTCTGAGGACGACCTGCTGCTTGAGACCGCCGCAAACGAGATCGCCGCGCGGCAGTTCATCTCCACCGGCAATCTGTCCGTCGACGCGCTGCTGATCGCCAGCAAATCCGTTATGGATGCCAGTCATATTCAGTTTGAATACATGCCGTATCCGCTGGACGTCCTTCCGATCGCGGAGATGGACTTCTGTATAATGCTGTCCAATCTGCTGGATAACGCGATCGAAGCCGTCAAAAGGCTTCCGCCGGACGCCCCGAGCCGCAAGGTCATCTTAAAATTCGCCCGGGTGCGGGAGGATCTGATCATCATCGTACGTAACGATTATCTGCCCTCCTCTGTCCGTATCGAGGGCGGCAGATATATTTCCTCCAAAACAAACAAGGCCATGCATGGCTATGGCCTTGAAAATGTCGAAAGCATCTGCGAAGCCGCAGACGGAAGCTGCTATATCAAGCGCGATGACAGCCGGTTCAGCGTCCGGATCATACTTCCGTATTAAACTCAAGATTTCTAAAAAACATACCGCTGATAAGGACCTTAACGCCCCTGAACAGCGGTATAGTTGTATTTCGTGTTATTTTGCTCTCTTGACAGCCGCCATCCGGTCTGCGATGCGGATCGAATTGACGAGGCTCAGGGGGCTGGCTTTGCCGGTGCCGACCTGGTCAAAGGCCGTTCCGTGATCGACGGATACACGGATGATCGGAAGTCCCAGCGTAATATTGACGCCGGCAACCGCGTCCCATCGGCCGAGTGCCTGATTATAAACGAAACCGACGAGCTTCAGCGGGATGTGTCCCTGATCGTGGTACATCGCGACCACGATATCGTACCAGCCGCCCCGCGCCTTGGAGAAGACCGTATCCGGCGGTACAGGCCCGTCCACGGTATAGCCCTCCGCGCGCGCGGCTTCGATCGCGGGAATGATCTCATCGATCTCCTCCCGTCCGAAGAGCCCGTTCTCGCCGCTGTGCGGGTTCAGACCCGCGACGCCGATCTTGGGCTCCGCGATACCAAGCTGTCTGCAGGCATCGTCCGCCAGACGGATGCACTCCAGCACACGCGCTTTTTTGACGCGGTCACAGGCCTCCCGCAGGGAGACATGTGTCGAAACATGTACAACCCGCAGATTCTCATGCGCCAGCATCATCGTATAGTGCTCGGTATGCGTGTAATCCGCGTAGATCTCCGTATGTCCGGAATAATGATGGCCCGCCAGGTTGATGGCTTCCTTGTTGAGCGCGTTCGTGACGGTCGCGTCGATCTGTCCCTCCATGGCCAGCTCAATGACCTTGACCACATAGGAAAAAGCCGCCTCGCCCGCCATCGCGGACACCTTGCCGCGCTCGAGGCGCATGATGTCGACCTTCTGCATATCATATACATCGATCGTGCCCGGCGTAAAGAGCGCCTCGCTCACGTCCGAGACCGCGTGGATCCTGATCTTTCCCCGCATTCCGACATCGTCAAGCGCCATATCCATCACGGCCGCGTCCCCGATCACGATCGGGCTGCAGGCCTCATAAACGGCTGGATCCGACAAGGCGAGAATCGTAATCTCCGGCCCGATGCTTGCCGGATCGCCCATGGTAATTCCGATCTTATTCTTCATGGATCTTATACTCCGCATAATGCGTATCGATGCACTCCCGGATCTCCGCTTTCACCTCGTCTGTCAGCATGCCAAAAGGCTTGCGGCAGCTTCCGACCGGCATTCCCATATAGCCCGAAGCGTACTTCAGGATCGGAATATTGCTGCCATAGCGGAAAAGATCGCGGATCGGATCGATTGCGGTCTGGCACGCTTTCGCGGCCTCGATATCGCCCTTCAGGTAATTCTGATAAATGCCAGCAAGGACTGTCGGCAGAACGTTCGCAACGGCCGTAATGCCGCCCTTGCCGCCCGCAAGCAGTGTCCACAGAATCAGCGCGTCATTGCCCGACAGAACCGAGAAATCAAGGTCCTTGGTCTGCGCGATATACTGCAGAATGTTGTTGAAATTGCCGCTCGAATCCTTGACTCCGCGGATATTGGGATAGGCGAGAGCCAGCCTGCGGACCAGCGCCGGCGAAATTGCCGCGCCCGTCCGCATCGGGATATTGTACAGAACGATCGGCAGATCCACCGCTTCCGCGATCGCCGCATAGTGCGCGTACAGCTCGTCCTGCGTAATCGCCGCGAAATACGGCGTGATCACAGACAGTACGTCCACGCCGATCTCCTGTGCTTTTTTCGACAGATAGACGGCTTCATCCGTCGTTACACAGCCCGTACCGGCATATACCGGCACACGGCCTGCAGCCTGATCCTTATAAATCTCCATCACAGGGATCTTTTCGTCCGCGTTCAGCGCGTAAAACTCGCCATTGGTGCCGAGACAGAAGATCGCGTCCACGCCGCTCGCGATCTGATGATCGATCTGTCTGCGGATGACGGCCTCATTGATGGACCCGTCCGGATGCATCGCTGTCTGCATCGCGGTGATGATACCCTGAATCTGTGTCATTATGGTTCCTCCTCTTCGTAGATTTCGCCATTTTCTGTTTCCAGGCTTTCGTCAAGGCTGTCGAGCCAGACGTACACAACCCGCTGCTCCACCGTCAGAGAGTCCGGCTGAACCGCGGTAAGTTCCTCTTTCATCAATGTCCCATTACCGGCCTGATACTGCGCGACGGCCCGCATCAGCGCTCCCGCGTTATTCTCAAAATCGCCGGAGGTCCTCTTCATCTCTTCATACTGCGCTGTCAGCGACGCAAGCTCCTCCTGCAGATTGTCCCGCAGAGAATCCTCATTGCGCTGCTCGTTCTCCATCCTCGTCAGACGGATCTGCAGATCATCCCGCTCCCTGCGGATCTCCTTGGTCTGCTGCGGCAGCATCAGAAACGCCATAAAAGCCAGTCCGGCCCCCAGTCCGATGAGGAAAAGCGCGACCTGTGCGAAAAGCGGATTCTGACGCAGGATTGAGGTCAGTGTATATTTGCGGCGGATTCTCCGTCCCTCCGCGTCCACGGTGGTGGCAACCGGTCTGTCCAGGCCCGGGATCTCTAGCTCCACAGCGTCTTCCTGCGGATTGTCCCTGTCCTTGCGCTCCCGTTTTGCCTCTTCCAGCTTCTCGACCAGATGCGCGTTCGCCGGATCCTGCGCGTTCGCGCGGATCGCAGCGTCAAGCATCGTCTGCGCCTTATCCGTATCCCCCTGATCCAGATATACACAGGCAAGAAGCTGCCTTGCCTTGACCATCCGCGGGCTCTCGGAAACGGCTCTCTTCAGGTGCATCTGCGCGCTGTCGGTCTGGCCGTCCCTGAACTGCGCCAGTGCCTGGTTGTAATGCCGGACCGCGCTGCGAAGCTGCTCGCCCTCGTATCCGTGCTGCAGACGGTTCAGCAGGGAGACACCCGGATTTTTCGTCTGATCCGGCTCAATCTCCACGCTGCGCTTCAGCTCTTCCTCCGCAAGCCACGGCTCGCCGACCTGCGCGTCGATCAGTCCCAGCAGATTACGCGCTTCGAAATTCTGCAGATCATAGGAGAGCGCTTTCTTCAGATAGGCCCTTGCCGTCTCCAGCCGGTTGTCCTCAGCGCTTGCGAGTCCCAGATTATAATACTTTGCGGAAGCCTTCCGAATCGCATAAAAAGGCCGCAGATCCCGTCCGCAGCCTGGGCATGTCTCGCTCCGTGTTTCATTT
>CACZPA010000196.1 GCA_902782895.1 uncultured Eubacteriales bacterium | reverse complement strand
GCTAAATATCGATATGTTGGAAAACGATAACGCAATGATTCCAACGCGTTGAACGCGTTGGAATCATTGTATTGCGATAAAGATGGTCTGGAGAATAGTGCTTTTCGAGGGACTCAATCTAATGTAATCTTTCTCAAATTAATTGGAAAAAGCTTTTTGAAGGACACAGTATCTCGAAGAGAAGCTGGCCTACAAAGAGCAGGATCTGTCGGAACAAGCGGTTGATTTCATTCAGAATCATTGGTAAAGGGGCGGAATATCGATTTACAGAGGAAACGCGACTGCGTCTGTATAGAGCTTTTTCAGAATATTCAGGAAGAATTTCAGGCTTTCTCTCTGATCTTCTTTATGCGTACACAGGACGCAGGAAAAGCTCTCCACGCAGTCAAACGGAATCCATGCAAACTGTCCGCTATGGTCGTTCAAAAAGCCGGGGGCAAGGCAGATGCCGCGTCCGGCGGCGACGTTCGTCAAGGTGGTATCGTGATCGGCACTGTTGAAATAGTCGATTTTTCCAGAACTGATCAGGCGGTGCTGGACTGCTTTTAATGCCGGCGGTGAGCCGCCGCCCACCATCAGGGTGCGTCCATACAGATCCTCTTCGCGGATCAGGTTTCTGTCAGCGAGCGGATCATCCCGGTTTGCGATCAGATAGATCCGGCTCTCAAAGAGGTCGTGAACTTGTATTCCCGCGACCTGTTTTGTTTGTTCCTTCAGTGCGAAGACGATATCTGCTTCATTCTGAAGGAACGCTTCCATGCTGTTCTCGTACCGGAAGATCGGGATGATCTGTACGGTTGGGTGCGATTCCGCGAAGAGCCGCATGGCTTCGGGAAGAAAATACACTGCCTGCCGCACCATCATGCAGATGGAGAGGCTGTCGTGATATTTCGCACCATAATTCTGCCCCTGCTCGATAGCGCGTTTCAGATCCTGTCGCATACCTATCAGAAAAGAAACAAACTGAGCCCCGGCAGGGGTGAGCGCAGCGCCTTTGCCGCTTCTCTCGAAGAGCGTAAAGCCGATCTCTTCCTCCAGCAGCCGGATCTGGTAGGAAAAAGTGGGCTGGCTGACAAACATATTATCGGCTGCCCGGCTGAAGTTCAGCGTATGGGCAAGCTCGATACAGTAATCGATCTGTTTCGTGGTCATATGCGTTCTCCGCTATTTAATATTTTAATTGATTATAACATGTTTCAATTAGACTTTGCAATATTGTGACGTTATAATAGAACCAGATCCGGCAAACAACGGCTGCCGGATCAGAAGAACAGGAGGAATCAGAAATGGCCAGAACATTGATCGCTTTTTTCTCAAGAGCGGATGAGAACTATTTCAGCGGCACGATGCGCTATGTAAAAGTCGGCAATACAGAGATTGTCTGTGATATCATCAAAGAACTGACCGGTGCGGACAGCTTCAGGATCGAGATGAAGAATCCGTATTCCCCGGTCTATATGACCTGCATTGAAGAAGCGAAGAAGGACCTGCGGGCAAAGGCCAGACCGGAGCTTGTTGCCATGCCGGAGTCCATCGACGAGTATGACACGATCATTTTGGCCTATCCCAACTACTGGGGCACGATGCCGATGGCTGTGTTCACGTTCCTGGAGGCGTTCGATTTCACGGGAAAGACGATCCTGCCGCTTTGCACCAATGAAGGCAGCGGCATGGGCGGCAGTGAACGCGACATCAAGAAGGCTTGCCCCGGCGCGATCGTTAAGAATGGCCTTCCCATCACCGGAAGCAAGGCGGCTGATTCCAAAGCAAGTGTGCAGAAATGGCTGTCCGCAAACGGACTGGTGTAAGCATGAAGCGTCTGATTAGTATTATACTGGCATTGGTGTTGGCCATTTCTATGGCGGCCTGCGGCAGCAGCGGGGGCAATACTGAAGGAAATACCGGAAATAAATCCGAGAACACATCCTCTGCTGCGAGCGAAACTTCGGAAGAACCTGCAGATAGTTCTGAGGCAGCGAATAATGTCGATGCAGCAAACAGCGTCGAGACAGCTGATAGTGTCGAGATAGCAGATAGCACTGAGGCAGCGAATAGCGTCGATGCAGCGGACAGTGTTGAGACAGCAGACAACGTTGCAACGGCAGAAAATCCTGCAACAGCAAGTTCCCGCATTCTTGTCGTGTATTTTTCACGTACGGGAGAACAGTATACGGTCGGGGTGATCGATCATGGAAACACAACTATTGTCGCGGAGATGATCGCGGAGGGAACCGGAGCAGATCTTTTTGAAGTGCTGCCCGTCGATGATCACTATCCGATGACCTATGACGAGCTCACGGATGTGGCTAAAAAGGAGCAGAACGATAACGCCAGACCTGCCTATGCAGGCGAAGTACCGGACCGCTCACAGTACGACACGGTTTTCATCGGAGCACCGGTGTGGTGGGGCGACTGGCCGATGATCATGTACACGTTCTTTGAGGAAAACGCAGACGCACTTTCCGGGAAAACACTGGTTCCGTTTTCCACACATGAGGGCTCCGGCCTTTCCGGGTTTGACAAGAAGCTCTCGTCCGCCATTCCCGCAGGCAATGTTCTGAAAGGACTGGCGATTCGCGGCAACGACTGCCAGAACAAGCAGGACAGCGTCAGAGAGACCGTGAACGACTGGCTCACCGAATTAGGGCTCTAAAAACGAAGAGCTGATAATAAGGCTCTGGTAACAGCAGGACATAAATATTTGACAGGCTATCCCCTTGCAATTCTTTTGCAGGGGGATTATAATTTGCATAACGGTTAGACTAAACTAACTTCTGGTTCTATTACGCAGTAAAGGAGATTAGATATACCATGCAATTCGATGAAATGGGCAATCTGTCCGGCAAGACTCTCATGCTGCTGCCGGGGACAGCCTGCGATTATCAGACGAATTTTGGAACGGTACTGGAACGTTTAGGGGATAAGTATCACCTGATTTGTGTCAATTATGACGGTTTTGACGGCAGTGACGCGATCTTTCCCGACATGATCGCGGTCACGGAGAAGATAGAAAAATACATCAAGGACAATTATAACGGGAGAATCGACGGCGCGATCGGCTCATCTCTCGGCAGTACCTTTGTGGGGCAGCTGATCCAAAGGGAGATTATTCATATCGATCAAGGGATCTTCGGCAGTCCGGACCTGGATCAGAGCGGTAAATTCAGCGCCTGGCTGCAGTCGAAGCTCGTGGTGCCGCTTCTGACCAGCTTTACAAAGAACGAGAAGAAAATGGCTAAAACAAAAGAAAAGCTCAAGAGCTTTTTTGAGATGAGCGACGAGACGGCGGACCGTTTCATGGGATGCTTTGCGAAATTCAGTCCCGAGTCCATAAAAAACGAGTATTACACGGATCTGCTCACCTGGCTCAAGGACGACATTCATGTAGAGGACACAAAGGTCCACTTCATCTATGCGAACAAGATGGGAGAGAAATATCTCAAACGCTACAAGAAGTACTTCCGGAATCCGGAGATCCGGGAATTCGATATGCAGCATGAGCAGTGGCTTTTCGGCGGAGAGCGGTATGCCGCACCGGTGCTTGCCGCAATCGACGAGTTTATGGAGCTGGATACGGATGAGTCCGAGCATTGAGATAACACGGAGGACACAATGAACGCAATGAATACAATCGGAATTGACCATAATCTGGACCGCGCAAGGATCAGGAAGCTGCTGGCAATCGGCCATCGGTACAATGTTTTTGAGCTTCGGCAACGCGTTCCAGTTCGGCGGACTGCTTGCCACAATGCCGGACGCGAAGCAATTTGAAGCGTTTGAGAACTCCCTGCATCTATCAGAGAAGAGGCATTGTTCAGCGAGGATGATCTGAAGTACGTGGCTAACATTTTCAAGCACTGCACATATAAAACGCTGTGGAATACCTTTGATTCCTGCAACAACTATAAAATGCCAAAGCAGGTCATGCATTTTGCCGGAAAGGTTCATTACTGGTACGCGGAAAAAGAACGTAAGGCCAGGGACTGGGATCTGAAATATATGCGAAAATATGTCTCCAATACCGTTTTCAAAAGCATTGAGGGGATGGACCACGGGGATATGGCGCTGTTTTATCCGGAACAGATGGCGCAGGAGTTTCGCGGTCTGGAATAAGCGGATCCGGCCTGACGGCTTTCCGCTCTCATAAGGAGAATAAGCAAATGACAAGAAAAGAACAGATCAAAAGCGCCTATAAACTGACGGGCGGCCATGCAAGTTTCTACGACGGGATGATGACGTATTCTACGTTTCCCGGCAAGGTGATTTGCCGGGTCGTCTGGAATATGGACGCGGAAAAGAACGTCCGGTATCTGGAAAAGGCGCTGTCCGTATAAACGATACTGCAAGATAACCACGAGATATCCGCATAAAAAACACCGGCTGCACAGCAAAACAGGCAGCCGGCATTTTAAGTAGCCAGGTCGTTTTTATCGCTTTTAGATCGTTTTATCTCTCCCGTCCCCGGAAGAACAGTCCCAGCATTCCCGGTCCGACATGCGCGCCGGAGAAAGGCTCATGCTGATAGATGTGGATGGAAGCGTCAGGAGTAACCATTTTGATCATGATGGAAAGAAGCTCTGCGTCGTCCAGACAGTCCCCATGCGAGATGTAAATGGTTGGATTCTTTTCGTCCAGATGTTTTTCTTTATACTTCTGGACCAAAGCCTCGATAGCCTTGCGGCGGCCTCTGGTCTTGGCGCAGGACACGATGTGTCCGGTGCTGTCACCGTACAGGATGGGCTTGATATTGAGCACGGTCGCGATTTTGGCGGTAATTCCGCTGACGCGGCCGGTCCGTTTCAGGAAGTTAAGATCGTCAACCGTGAAATACTGGCAGGTATGCGGGACCTCCTCATCCAGAAGCTTCGCGGCCTCATGGACTTCCGTCCCCTTGCGGCTCAGCTCCGCGGCCTTGATCGCCAGCATACCGTTGCCGAACCCGCAGCCAAGGGAGTCGACGATATGGATAAAACGGTTGCTGAAACTCTCCATCAGCTCATGAGCCGCCGCGAGCGCGGCATTATAAGTGCCGCTGATGCCGGAACTCATGGAAATATAAATAATGTCCAGGCCCTGCTGCAGCAGTGGTGTGAAATGAGTCAGAAACAGCTGTGTATTGAGCAAAGATGTCTTAATGATGTGACCGTTACGAAGCTTCTCGTAGTATTCATGGGAATCGAATTTGTCCAGATCACCCAGATAGGTGCCCGGCTTCCCATCCATGATGTATTCACAGGGCAGAAGGTTAATTCCATCCAGCAGGCTGCCCGGCAGATTAGCGGTACCATCCGCGAATACGGCAAAAGACATATTATCACCTCCGATTATACAAAGATGCTATATCATTTTGTAAATCTTACCACTTTTCGGCGAAAAATACAAGTACTCAGGGACAATGGTCCGATAGAGAAGGGACAATGGTCCCGCCGGAAAGGGATAAAGACTCTTTATTATAGCGGTTTTTTGTTGTATAATAAATGACATCGGATGGTTGCGCCGTGGACGTGGCGCTGCGCAAGGTATTTGTCCGGAAAATGCTGTGAGGCCGGCGCGTTTGCCGCAGCAGGCCGGAACCGCCAGTGGAGGTAATCAATTGATGAAGAGAATACATGTGGCTGCTGCCATCATTGTGGAGCAGGACCGCGTTTTCGCGACACAGCGCGGATATGGTGAATGGAAGGATTACTGGGAATTCCCCGGCGGCAAGATCGAGCCGGGTGAGACCCCGGAAGAAGCGCTTCGCCGCGAGATCCGGGAGGAACTGGATACGGAGATCGCCGTCGGAGACAAGCTCACGACCATCGAATACGATTATCCGGCGTTCCATCTCAGCATGGACTGTTTTCTCGCGACAGTAACGGACGGCAATCTTGTTCTGAAAGAGCACGAGGCCGCCAGGTGGCTTCACAAGGATGAGCTGGACAGCGTAGGCTGGCTGCCGGCGGACCGGACGATCATTGATCTTTTGAAGGAAAGATATAACAATCTTTATGCATGAAAGGACGCTCCCATGCCAAATCTCAGAGATTTTTTCTCCCGGTGGAGGAAAGATTACGATTTCAGGACCTTTGTGAATTCCTCCGGATCGCTGCTTGCGACAGCGGCTTTTGCGCTGTACAACGGTTTTCTGGGGATTTATCATGCGTCTCTGTGGCATGGCGTCATCTGCGTGTATTATCTGCTGCTGATCCTGATCCGCGGCACACTGATCTTTTCGGAACGTGCCAATGCCAGAAAAACCGATCCGGACAGAATCGCGAGGGACAGAAAACGGACGGTTACAGGTGCGTCGGTTCTGCTGCTTTTTCTGAATTTCAGCCTTGTTGTACCATTTGAACTGATGGTAATGCAGGAGAGGCCGGTCAGCCTGACGCTGATCCCGGCGATCGCGATGGCAACCTATACTTTCTACAAGATCACGGTCGCCTCAATGAATCTGAAGAAGAAAAACAAAAGCGACAATCCGACGGTGCGTCTGCTGCGGACGATCAATTTTGTGGACGCGCTGGTATCCATCGCGGTTCTCCAGAACACGCTGATCATGGTCAATGCAGGTAGTAACAGGGGTTCGATGCTGACATTGACGGCGATAACAAGCGGAGCCTTATGGGCGGCCATCATGATTCTGTCCGTCAGCACTCTGATAAAACGGGAGAAAGCCAAATGACAATCCAACAGTTAAAATACGCGGTGACGATTTCAGAAACCGGATCCATGAATAAGGCCGCGGAAGTCCTCTATATCGCGCAGCCTTCGCTGACAAGCTCGATTCAGGAGCTTGAGCGGGAGCTTGGGATCACGGTTTTTAACCGGAGCGGACGAGGTGTGACGCTGACCAATGACGGCATGGAATTCATCCAGTACGCACGGCAGGTCGTACAGCAGTATGACACTCTGCTCGAGAAGTACGGGCAGGAGGGGACAGTTAAGAAGAAGTTCGGCGTCTCGACGCAGCATTATTCTTTCGCGGTCAAGAGCTTTGTGGAAATGGTCAAACAGTTCAACACGAAGGAGTACGAATTCGCGATCCGGGAGACGATGACGCGTGAGGTGATCGGCGACGTCGCGACCGGCAGAAGCGAGATCGGGATCCTGTATCTCAGTGATTTCAACCGCAAAGCGATCGAGAAGCTGCTGCGGGCAAACGATCTGGAATTCCATCATCTGATCGATTGCGACGCGTACGTATATCTGTGGAAAGGCCATCCTCTGGCGGACAGAGCGTCGATCCGTTTTGCGGAGCTTGCGGATTATCCGTGTCTGTCCTTTGAACAGGGTGCGGCGGGGTCGTTCTATTTCGCTGAGGAGATTCTGAGTACAAACGAATATCCACGCACGATCAAAGCAAATGACCGCGCGACGATGCTGAACCTGATGATCGGTCTGAACGGATACACGCTCTGCAGCGGCATTATCTGCGAAGAGCTGAACGGCTCGGATTATATCGCGGTGCCTTTTGACGCGGAAGACGAGGACGCGGCGGACAAGATGGAGATCGGATATATCGTGAAGAAAAACATGCTGCCAAGCGCGATGGCGCAGCTGTATGTGGAAGAGCTGAAGCTCTATCTGCAGGGTTATCATTCGGAAGAGCAGCAGGTATAAGCTAAGAAACATAGAGACAAGCAGAAGGACAATACGCCCGGTTATAGGCTAAACCTATAACCGGGTATTTATATGCGGTATTAGACAAAGCTTAGAAGCGAATTTATAATAAACTCATCCAATTTGAGAGAGGAGATTTGAGATGAGCAACTATAAATTCGAGACATTACAGCTTCATGTAGGACAGGAACAGGCAGACCCAGCAACCGATTCCAGAGCGGTGCCGATCTATCAGACCACTTCGTATGTATTCCACAACAGCGCGCACGCGGCGGCGCGGTTCGGACTCTCGGACCCGGGCAATATTTACGGCCGGCTGACCAATTCCACCCAGGATGTGCTGGAGAAACGCATTGCTGCCCTTGAGGGCGGTGTTGCGGCTCTGGCGCTTGCTTCCGGTGCGGCGGCGATTACCTATACGATCGAAGCGCTCGCGCAGAAGGGCGATCACATCGTGGCGCAGAAAACGATCTATGGCGGCAGCTACAATCTGCTGGCGCATACCCTTCCGGGCTTTGGCGTTGAGACCACTTTTGTCGACATTCATAACCTCGACGAAGTCAAAGCCGCGATCCGGCCGAATACCAAGGCGATCTTTATCGAGACGCTCGGCAACCCTAACAGCGATATTCCGGACATTGACGCTCTGGCCGAGATCGCGCACGCGAACGGAATCCCGCTGGCGATCGATAATACCTTCGGTACGCCGTATCTGATCCGTCCCATTGAGCACGGCGCGGATATCGTGGTGCATTCCGCGACAAAATTCCTGGGCGGCCACGGCACGACGCTTGGCGGCATCATCGTTGACTCCGGCAAATTCGACTGGAAGGCCAACGCCGATAAATACGCTCCGATCGCCAAGCCGAATCCGAGCTATCACGGGATTTCCTTCGCTGACGCTGTCGGGCCGGCCGCGTTTGTG
>CACZPA010000195.1 GCA_902782895.1 uncultured Eubacteriales bacterium | reverse complement strand
CTCTGTCAAAGCGGGACGCTGTCAGGATCCGGTTATTCGGCTCGGAATACTCCACGCGCGGACGGATATTCAGCTTCCGAAGCAGTGGCTCAAGCTCTGAAGGCTGATCGAGCTCATAGACATTCGGCAAAGCTTTGATCTCCGCTACTTTTGCCTGCAGCGCCTCATCACTGAAGGACAGCGTTTTGCTCTTGGAGGCAGCCTTCTCATGGAAAATATCCGGTGCCTGGTGGAACTGAGTCTCTGCGTTATGATCGACAAAGATCAGCGGAAGGCCGTCCTTCGCGATTTCATAAAGTTTATCGGCACATTCCGGCTCCAGATCCTCCTGATAGACGACAAGCGCCTTATAAGATGGTCCCTGCGGCTGCAGCACATGGGGATTCCAGGAAACGTTATCCGTGTCCAGGAGCAGCTGCGGTGAGAAATAATCATAGGTATAACCAGCCTGCTGGAGGCTCAGATCCTTCCAGAAATACGCCATATCGTACATCATATAGCCATGGCGGAAGTCTGAATACTCCTTCGGCTTACCGTAACTGATGAAGAAATAATCCGTGCGGAGGATCGCGATATCCCGCATCGCGCTGCCCTGCCGCATAGCTTTCTGCACGCGGCCGAGCATCTTCGTCCACTCCGGATAATGCACCGAAGCGGGTTGGCGGCAGCTGAAGCGTTCGGAGAAGAACGGATACATGCCTTCATGGCCCGGCCATTTCGTGTCTTCTTCGGACCCTTCAATCGCGGAATATCCATGGAAAACTGTCCTGTTTACGCCTTCCGCGAACTGCAGGAAGCACAGACAGGTCCATGTATCCATATTGAAGAAATAGTTATGTCCGCCGACCGCTCCCGTCTCGCTGGAGAACTTCCTGCCGTACATGTTCGCGGAACCGGAAAGCCCTCTGTAAAGATCGATATCCGCGGTCTGCGCAAAGCTCTCGGTCTCGATGCCATCTACGGCTTTTGCCGGCGTAGAGATCTCAAAATTGGCTCCGTAGGAAGGCTCCGCCCGCAGCGTCATGCCGTGCGTATGCAGCCAGTCCGATAACGGGGTCAGGACATTCTCGACATACAGATCGCTCAGAACACTGTAATAATCGGTCCGTGCCTTGCGGATCAGATCATCGGAATCCGGCGCGGTATAGTCATAGACCTTCGGCTTACCGGATTCGATCCGTCCGTCATCCATCGTAATCAATGGCAGATACTTTGTAACGTCATACCCCTTGCGGCGGAGGAATTCTTCTTTAAACTGATATCCCCAGAAAATGCCGCCGGCTCCGAAGGTATGCAGCTCCAGGGAATCCATATAGATCTCTCCCCTGCCGTTCCTGCGGATATAACGGTCAAGCTCCGGCGTAAAAATCACCGCATCCCAATAGGCTTTGAGCGCGTCTACGCCGTATTTATCGGTATAATTGATCGAATAGTTCGTCGCGACGGAAGGACTTGCGGTCTGACAGGTCCCGTGCATCCAGTACACAAAGAGCGCGTAAGTACCGTCGTCCGGAGCTGTATAATCCAGGGCTTCCCTGCCGTTTTCCAGAACAACTTCTTCTGTCAGATCTTTCAGAGAAGCCGCATCCAGAACACCGGGCTCCGTACCTTCCGCATACGCATAGTCCTGTCCGCTTCCCGGACGTGTCTGCAGAATCTTTGCGCGGACAACGCCCTGGAAAACATTCACCTTGTAATTGGCATTTGTTCCGTGTGCGTCTTCGGATTTGGATGAAATCGGCGCCGGGTACGGCAGAATCCCGGACCATTTTTCACCGGGCTGCAGCAGGATCGTGGCATAGTCCAGTTCTTTGGAAGCGGCACGGCTGTCTGGGCCGAAAGGCTCTCCTTCCCAGGTATAAGTGTCCGGAAGGTTCGCGGTCGCCCAATGCGCACCGTTGGTAAGGCTGAAGCCAAGGCCAAGCTCTGTTGCTTTGCGGACGATCAGCTGTGTGTCTGCCGTCCACTCTTCAGAACCCCATCCATAGATCGAAGAATCCGCGCCCGGCTCCGGCATCGCGAGAAATTCCGCCGCGCCGAATCCGAGATCATGGATCTGCTGTACGTTTTTCTCCAGTGTCTGGTCGGTATTCAAGCCTTCCGCCAGCCACCATCGCAGATCCGGACGGTAACAGGTCTCCGGATCCGCGAACATATCCGTCATCTTCTTCTGAAAACCATTCTGTTTAGACATAGAATGTATCCTTCCTGCTGATTATAGATTCTTCAGTTCTGCTGTGATATCGGTAACGGTCAATATGCCTTCGTTTACACGGAAACGGATATTAAAGCCTGCATAAGCAATGCCGTATATCCGGTCTCCGTCCTGCTGATATCCCGGACGCGGGTCAAGCGCAAGCGCTTGGATCAATCCGTTTCGTTTGGATAATGGAATCCTTTCGATCAGATGAGCCGGAATGTCTACCCGAAGCGGCACGGCAGCCGCCGGATCGGCAAAGCCGCCTTTCGCGTCAGGAAAACTGTCCGCGTAAGCCAGATATGGTTTGATATCATACACCGGCGTACCGTTTATCATGTCTGCTCCCGATATGATCAGCTGAGGTCCAAGCGGCGTATCCCACTCAACACGGACCAGACGTACACAGCTAAGGCCGATCGGATTCGGACGGAACGGGGATCTTGTCGCGAAGACCCCCATCCGTGTGTTGCCTCCAAGTTTAGGCGGACGAACCGTGAGAGACGCGTTCTCCCGGATCGATTCGGAGAATTCCCAGATGATCCAGAGACGGTCATAACCTTCGATCCCTCGAAACGCTTCCGCGCTGCGGTACTCAGGCTCCATCACAATACGGGCCTCAAGATCCGGCGCAAGAGATCCTTGTCGGGGCAACCCGAATTTATCGCTAAAATCAGAATAGATCGTTGCTATCTTTTTCACTCGATGATTCCTTTGAGCCTGACTCTGCAGGCTGTTCTGTCACCGTTTCAACAGTTTGCTGCACAGACGGCGTAGACTCCTTGACAGGAGAGACTTTTGCGGCTTGTTTCGCGGCATTTTTTGCGTTCCGCTTCGCAGCCTTCGCCTCTTTGCGCAGCTCACGTCTTGATTTTGGAAGCGTTCCATTCAAACGCATCTGCCTTCTGCGGATGCTTCGGCGGATCATCAGAATAATAACAATGATGACCGCGATGAAGATCAGCCACCCCAGCCAGTGCTCACTGAATCCGATCACAAAATCCTGCAGACCGGTTACAGCATTCTCGCAGCCCGTATTCCAGGCCTTCTGCAGTCTCTCGCCGAAGGTAACGGGAGGAACCTCCTGCCCGCGCAGAACCGCTACCTCGTTAAGCCTTATATCGATTGTGGAGAAGCTAATCAGCGAATCATAGTGACGCAATGTACCGGACAAATCGTCGATCGAATATTCCGTATCAGCAATCGCGTTCTCCAGTTCGATGATATCGGACATGGTATCCGCTTTGCGCAGCAGTTCCTGCAGACGTGCAAGTTTCGTCTTCTCCGTCGCGAGACGATTCTCGGTATCATAATAATACTCTGAAACATCCTTCGCGTTTTCTCTGGAGCTCAGGACCTGCGCGACATTACCGCTCGCGTCAAGAAAAGCGCGGAACGACTCTGCCGGAACCCGTACCGTCATGGTAGCATAACGGTAATAGCCGGACTGATTGGTAGAGACATTCTCCATATAGCCGCCCATATCCTCTGTCAGCTGCTTCAGTGCCGCAAAAGCTTCGTCATAGGCAGTCGTCTCCATCTCAACATTTGCCGTATAGATGATCTTGACATTCTGCGGGATATTGCTGTTTGAAGTCTTATTGGTGACCTCGGCCTGGTTATCACTGGAGTAGTACTCCGTCTCAGCGACATAGCCTACAGCATCTTCCCGGGCTGCATAGGACGCTCCCGAATTGTTCGCGTAGTACGCGGCGTTCCCGCTTTTTCCTGCGGAACAGCCGGCAAGCATAAGAACTACAAGCAAGAGACTAATCCAACAAAGATATGACCTTTTCATATTATACCTCCTTTTAGGAAAGAATCGGGATAACGTGTTTCAATACCTGCAGTATACCATACTCAGGATATGTTTGCAAACTGACTGTTGTAAAGATGTTTATAGAAGCCGTCCTGCTTCATCAGCTCTTCATGACTGCCCTGCTCGATGATGTGACCGTCCTTCATGACCAGGATCACATCGGCGCTGCGGATCGTAGACAGACGATGCGCGACGATAAAGCTTGTCCGCCCTTGCATCAGCTTATCAAAGGCTTCCTGGATCTGCAGCTCCGTACGGGTATCGATACTGGAGGTCGCCTCGTCCAGGATCAGCATTGGAGGCAGACACAGCATGACACGCGTAATACACAGAAGCTGCTTCTGACCCTGGCTGAGACTGTCCTCTGACAGCACCGTATCCAGTCCCTGGGGCAGCCTTCGGATGAATTCCCAGCTATGCGCCTCTTTGGCTGCATGGATGATCTCATCCTGCGTCGCATCCGGTTTACCGATCCGGATATTCTCCCGGACGGTCGTGTTCGCAATCCAGGTGTCCTGCAGGACCATGCCGTACTGCGCGCGCAGCTCGTGACGGCTCATCTCATAGATGCTTTTCCCGTCTACACAGATCGATCCGCTGTCCGCGTCATAGAAACGCATCAGCAGATTGATCATCGTCGTCTTGCCGCAGCCGGTAGGTCCTACGATCGCGATCCGCATGCCGGGCCTGGCATGCAGTGTATAATTTTCGATCAGCTTCTGATCTTTCCGATAGCTGAAGAATACATCCTCGATATCCACATAGCCCTGGGCCGGCCGGATCGTCTCGGAGGACTCGGCGGAGACCGGTTCGACGGATACAGCGTCCTTCTCCGGCTCTGTCTCGATCAACTCAAAGATTCGGGAAGCGCAGGCAAGCGCGTTCTGCAGCTCCGTAACGACAGAACTGATGTCGTTGAAGGGCTTCATGTACTGATTGGAATAATTGAGAAGCACTGATAATCCGCCGACAGTCAGCTTCCCGCCGATAATCAGCAGCGCGCCGGAAAGCGCAACAGCCGCGTATATAACACTGTTGACAAACCGTGTTGACGGATTGGTGATACTGGAATAGAACACAGCCTTCTGACTGTAATTCTGCAGCTCTTTATTGATTTGCGCGAAACGTCTGGATGCCGTCTTTTCATAGCCGAAAGCCTTAACGACACGGGCTCCTCCGACCATTTCATCGATCAGAGCCGTCTGGGCGTCCCGCGTTTCGGCCTGCTTGCGGAACATCTTATAGGTGCGTCCTGCGATGAAACGAGCCACGAAAAAGCTCAGCGGTGTCAGCAGGATCACCAGACCCGTCACCAGCAGGTTCTTGCTCAGCATGAAGATAAGAGTCACAAGAATCGTGATGACTCCCGAGAAAACCTGTGTAAAGCCAAGCAGCAGACCGTCAGACAGCTGGTCAGCGTCCGCGATGACACGGCTGACGATATCACCCGTACTGTGGCGATCAAGGTAGGACAGCGGAAGCACCTGGATCTGACGGATCGCGCGGGAACGCACATCCTCCACAACCTTATAGGCCATGCGGTTATTGATCAGATTCATGATCCAGGAGGCAGCTCCCGAGATCAGGATCAGCAACAGGATCCGGCCCAGATAATACATCATTCCCTCAAAATCGACCTTACCCGTACCGAGGATCCGATCGATCGCGTCTCCAAAGAGGACCGGCACATAGAGCTGTGTGATTACAGAAACCGCAGCCAGAAGGATGCTTGCAGCAAGCAGGATCTTGTACTTGCCGATGATCCG
>CACZPA010000194.1 GCA_902782895.1 uncultured Eubacteriales bacterium | reverse complement strand
GAGAAAAAGCCCAGCAGCGTCTTGCCGAATTCGTCTTTATAATGGTCCCAATGCGGCTCATAGCAGATATCCAGCAGCAGACGGACCGTCGCCCGGTCGATCAGATTGCAATGCGTCCCGCGATCCCTGCCGTGATAAGTCGTGCGGATCACCGTCACGCACCACATTCCCTCCGGAACGTCCCAATATACGCGGTTCCCATGGACATGGTCCGTGATATCGACAAGGTCCGTCATACGGTTCGGATTCTCTCTGTCATGTCTGGCCGCGATGACCGCGAGCAGCTCCTCCTCGTCCTCCAGTTTCACAACGAAAGAAGAATCCGGCGCGGGTCCGACCACATCAATATTGAAACGCGCCACCAGCTGCTTGCGCGCCTGCGGGAACTCCGCGATCCTCCCGTTCAGGAAACCCGTCGGGAAATGCGCGTCGTCCAGGATCCACAGCTTCATGCCCAGTTTTTTTGCTTCATCAATCAGAATATCCATGTCGCGCCACCAGCCCGGTCCGGCCCAGTCCGGATGCGGCCGCGCTTCAATGCACGCCTCGCGGATTCCGCTCTGCGCGATCTTCTGCAGACCCTCACGCAGCAGCTCCTCCGATTCTCCATGCTGCCAGTAAAACGGCAGGATATAATTGCCTTCTCTGCCCTGCAGTACTTCTTCCAGACACTTCATCTATAGTTACCCCCTGTTGTCATCGATTTACAGATCTGTCCCCGCCAGGCCGGATTCTGAACTTTACCGGATTCTGAACCCGCCACGCCGGTTGCTCTGTTATCAGTATGCCATATTTTTCCGTCGGATTCAAGTAGAATCCGCTGTATTTCTCCGTAGTCGGCATCAAAGTGTGCTATAATAGAGATCATCAGGAAGGAGGGGACGCCATGCAGGAAATCAGACTCGGAACCGTTGGAAACGGTTCGATCGTGCACCACATCCTGGATGCGGTATCGATCGTGGACGGAATTCGCTGCGAAGCCGTCTATTCCCGCAGCGCGGAAAAGGCTTTGGCTCTGGCAGCCGAATACAACATACCGCGGACCTATACGGATTATGACGCTCTGCTCGCGGATCCTGCCGTTAACTGCATTTACATTGCCTCTCCCAACAGCCTGCATTTCCCGCAGATGATGCAGGCGCTCTACCACAGGAAGCATGTGATCTGCGAAAAACCGCTCTGCCCGACCGCTGACGAGGGCCGAGAGGCTGCCGCTCTTGCCGAATCAAAGCATCTGCTGCTTGCGGAGGCGGTCCCGACGATGCATCTGGACAATTTCAGATTCTTGCGGGAATCTCTTGCGAAGATCGGGCCCGTCCGGACTATCTCCTGCCGCTACGGGAAGTACTCCAGCCGGTATGACGAGCTGCTTGCCGGCAAAACTCCGAATGTTTTCAGCCTGCAGTACGCAGGCGGCTGCCTTGCCGACATCAATTACTACAATCTCTACCTCTGCGCCTCGCTTTTCGGAATGCCTTCCCATGTCGATTATGCCGCGAAAATCTATCCCGGTGCCGCCGATACCTCCGGTCAGGCTTTGCTGCAGTATCCCTCCATGACAGCTTATTGTTACGGCGCTAAGGATAAAGATGTCTCCAGCTATGTCCGAATCGAGGGCGAGCAGGGACGGATCTTTATCCCGGGCGGGGCAAACGGCATCCGCGAAGTACGGCTTTATGCGGAAAACGGGCTGACGATCGCAAACCCTGATCAGGATACAATGCCCGCGGGGACGCGCCGATATCTCGAGGAGCGCGCCGGTAAAGAAGCCAATCCGTATCGCTGGTATCTCGAGATCCGTTCTCTGACAAAGCTTTTTCTTGCGGAGGATCATGAGGCACTACGGCAGCTTCTGACGGTCACGGAGAATACCGCCGCAATGACGGAGGCAGCCCGCCGCAGCGCAGGCATCTGTTTTTCGTAGGATACATATGGTTCGCGTAAGATGCAGAAGATTTACATAAGATTCTCTGCGGAATCTCTGACTTTCTCTTTCCCTTCCCGCGTAAATCTGCTATAATAGGAGCACAGTTTTAAAAAGCACATATTGTTCAGAAAGGACCCGGCCGCAAGCCGGTTTACGTACAAACATGAGCAGAATCCGTTATTTCACCGCGCTATATGCCGCTAAGCTTTTCTCCCGTCTGCTGAAGCTTCTTCACCGCAACGGGTCTCATTACCCGGGTGTCCTCGCGCTAAAGCTCTGCCCGGACTTCCTCGCGCAGAGTGCGAAGCCCGCGCACATTCTCGGGATTACCGGCACAAACGGCAAGACCACTGTCACCAATATGATCGGTGACGCATTGACGAACAGTGGCTATAATCTTGTATCCAACCGCGCCGGCAGCAATATTCTCGGCGGTATCGCGACTACTTTTGTGTCGGCTGTCGATCTTTCCGGAAAGCCCAAAACGGACCTGATGGTTCTGGAGATCGATGAACGCTCTTCCCGCCTGATCTTCCCGTACGTGCATCCGGAGCTTTTGATCGTCAACAACCTCTTCCGTGATTCCATGAAGCGCAACGCGCATTCGGAATTCATTTTTGACATTTTGAACAGCAGCATCCCCGCTTCCACCAAGCTGATTCTGAACGCGGACGATCCGATCAGCGCAAGACTGGCGCCGGATAACGCACGCGTCTATTTCTCCGTCGATCCGCAGCCGGACGAATCGGTCTCCGAGCCCAATATGATCCAGGATCTGCCGTACTGCCCGTACTGCGGAGCGCCGCTGATCTATGATTTCCGCCGTTATCACCATATCGGGCGGGTCCATTGTTCCAATTGTGAATTTGCCTCTCCGGCAGCGGATTACCGTTTTCTCCGCATCGACGGGGAGCGCGCCTTTCTGGAGACTCCGGACGGATCTCTGATCTGCAAACAGATCGGCAGCATGATCCCCGATCTGTACAACCAGACCGCTGTTACCGCGATGCTACGTGAATTCGGCCTGACCTCCCAGCAGATCTCCGCTGTTTTTGACAATGTCGGCATCGTCGGGACTCGTTTCCAGGAAAAAACGATCGGTCATATCAAGGTCCTGCTGCGTGTCGCGAAGGGACAGAATCCGATCGCGGTCTCCCGTGTCATGGACGGTGTCGGCCGCAATCCGGGCCGCAACGCCGTTCTGCTTGCCCTGGACGATCTGCGGGACGCTCTGGAAACCTGCGAAACCAACGCCTGGCATTTTGACACGGATTACGAATTTCTGGCCTCCGATAACATCGTTCAGATCGTCGTCGGCGGGCCGCGCGCGCTCGATCATGTCCTGCGGCTGGAGCTTGCCGGTGTCGATCCGGCCAAGATCTCCTGGACGCTGACGGAGTCCGATGCCGTGAAGCTGATCCGCACAGAGGCCTGCGATACCGTCTGGATCCTCCGTGATACTTACAATACACAGTACGCGGCGCAGGATATGAAATATCTGGAAGAACACGTTGAAGGAGGCGAAACGGCATGACGATCGAAGTTCTCTACCCCGAAATCTGCAATCTGTACGGCGATCACGGCAATTCAATGTATATCGCGAAATGTCTGCCGGACGCCGAGATCATTCCGACGACCCTGCATGAAAGGCCGTATTTCGCGGACAATACGCCGGATCTCCTGCTGGCCGGCTCCATGTCGGAGCGTGCCCAGGAACTGGTGATTCAGGCTCTGCTGCCATACAAAGACCGTCTCGCGGAGATGATCGAACAGAATGTCCCGATGCTTTTCCCCGGCAATTCCGGAGAAGTACTGTTTGAAAAGATCATAGACTGGGAAGGCCGCGAGATCCCCGGGCTCGGACTGGTTCCTTTTACCGCGGAGCGCCGTCATTTCGATCGCTTTAACGGGCTGAACGCGGGCTATTTTGAAGAAGAAGGCATGGGACCGATCACGGTGCTTGGTTTCCGCAGCGAATTCTCCACCTGGAAGGGTGATAACACGGACTGTCATTTTACGCGCTGCCAGCTTGGCGCCGGTCTGACCAAGGATTCGCCGTACGAGGGCTATCGCCGCAACCGTCTGATCGTAACGCAGCAGCTTGGGCCGCTGCTCGTCAACAATCCGGAGCTGACCAAGCGCATTCTTCTCTGGATGGGTTCGGACGCGCCGATCGCTTTTGAGAAAGAAGCGCAGGCCGCTTATGACCAGCGCTACAAAGATTTCTTCAATCCGAAGCATAAAGTCAACGACGTATAAAAATCAACAGGCCCCGCATACGCGAGGGCCTGTACTGTTTGCGGATTATATTTACAGGTAAGGAGGGCGTCCGTATGGAATCCAAAGGAGGCTCTGTCGGAAAACGAATCAAAGAATGTATTCTCGTGATCGCCATGGCGCTGCTGATGGCGCTGAACTATGAGGTTTTTATCTTCCCCAACGCGTTCGCGCCGGCGGGACTGAACGGCATTGCCACAATGGTGCAGTACAAGCTCGGTTTCTCCGTCGGCTATATGAATCTCCTGATCAACGTCCCGCTCTGCCTGATCGCTTATTTCGTCCTGAACAGGGACTACGCGGTCAAGACGCTGCTCTTCTCCATCTGCTCTTCCACCGCCATTCTGCTGCTGCAAAGCGACGCGGTGGATATCTCCCGCTGGATCTATAAATCCACGGAAAACGGCGTCAGTACGGTGCTTGCGCCGGTCGCGGCCGGTACCGTCAACGGCTTCATCTACGGCACGGTGATCCGCCAGAACGCCTGTACCGGCGGCACGGACGTCCTCGCGGCCTTTGTGCACAAGCGCCGGCCCGAGCAAAGCGTCGTCTGGATCATTTTCATGCTGAATACCCTTGTCGCGCTGAGTTCTTTCTTTGTCTATGATTACCGCTACGAACCGGTCATTCTGTGCATTATCTACTGCTTCCTCAGCTCCCGGATCAGCGATCAGATCATCCGCGGCGGCAAAAAGCAGCTGAAATTCGAGATCATCACGCATCATGCTGACGAAATGGGCCAGGAGATCATTCAGACGCTGCACCACAGCGCCACCGTGATGCCTGCGCGCGGCATGTACAGCGGACATCCTACGGAAATGCTTGTATGCGTCATCAATAAGCATCAGATCATCGAAATGCAGCAGATCATCTCCCACTACCCCGGCTCCTTTGCCTATGTCGGCGACGTGGACGAGGTATTCGGCAATTACCGCGCCTGGCACGAGATCGAGCAGCGGGAACGGGAAGGACTGTATCAGTAAGCTTCCTGCCTTTTCACACGGAATGAAACCGTCCCTGTCCGCGGCCATTGCAGGCAATACGTACCCGGATGAACCTGTTTGATCACCGCGTTGTCCGGCAGTCCTTCAAAAGAATACGCAAACCCTTCACGCAGCGTCACGAGAAGCGCTGCGTTTTTTCTGTGCGTCTCTGTCACAATATCGGCCGCGGTATAATCCTCCGTCCAATGCTGGAAGAGAATCGCCGTATCAAAACCAACAGTAATGCTGCCCGGCTGATAATAAGCACGGTACCAGTCCAGAACCGGCGCGGAGAGCCCGGAGAAATGATGAAAACCCGCACCGCGGCCGTTCGCTGCCATAAAGTGCTCATAACAATTCCCGCTCACGTCCGTCTCCCGCTTCCACAACCGCAAAGCCGTATCCGCGACGCGGTGCGCAAGTGTTGTTTCTCCCAGGTCCAGGAGCGCCTTCCACAGGATCCACTGGTGCGGCATCCAGACCGACCCGTTCCAGTAACCGGAATGGCTGTAATACGGAGCTCTTGTGTCCACCACACTCACGCCAATCGGTGTAAAAAGGCCCTCGCGGATATTGCGGAGCATCCGTTTCTGCTGCGCGCGGTTCCCCAAGCCCGCAAGCAGCGGATACAGGCCGTCAAGTCCTTGATTGAGATTCACGCCGTCTGCGTCCCGCAGGATACCGCCCTCGGCCGTATATCCAAAATAGCCCGTTTCTTCGTCCCAACAGCGTAAAACCGCCGCAGCCAGCTCTTTCTCCGTCTGCTGATAGAGGGACACATCTTCTGTAAAGCCAAGCTGCCGTGCTGCATTCTGCAGAATCCTTCCATAGATCAGCATCATACTCGTCAGAATGACAGGCGCGCTTGTTTCCTCCAGATGATGGGCATGTACATAGACCTGCGCCGGATAATCGTCCCAGCCGCCGGAATTATAGAAAACATCCCAGGCCGCGAGGAGCTCTCGCCGGCGCGGCAGCGTCAGGAAGAACCGATAGGCATAACGCAGTGCCGGGTACAGCTCGCGGCAGAGTGATTGCTCCCCCGCGTCCAACAGGTTCTTGAAGGCGAAAATCTGCGTCAGCAGTGGAGTCCCATGATTCAGATAAGGCGAACGCGAATCCTCCTGCGGCATCAGATATGCCTTAACGCAATCCCGAGCACGTGCTTTATCGATCGCGGTCAATCCGACCGCAATCATTCCACTGTCCCATGTATAAAAACTGTCCCATACACGTCCGGGCGTATAGCTGCGGATATATTTACCTCTATAATACATGGGATAAACAACGTTCAGCGCCGTTGTCGCCGCAAGCCTGCCCATGGAAAAAGCGAATTTCTCTCCGCAGGGATTGGCATTTTGCTCCGGCAGCGGCAAGAACGGTACATCCCTTATATCACTGTTGATCGCGATCCACAGTGTAATGGTCTTCTTTTCATGCGGAGCGAGAAAAACAGGCCTCACAAACAGATCCGTAAAGTGTCCCTGTCCGGAACCCCGTAATCTGCGGGATACGTGCTCATGGATATTCCGTGCTAAAATGTCCCCGTCATTCTCGCCTGTTAACTCCCGCAGCATATAATCCGTCGCATCCCAGCGGACCGTGTATTTTATATCCGTCAGCGGATAGCGCAGTGTTATTTCCTGCTCCCGTGCGGTGACCTCCGGAACAAAAGCCTTAGACCAGGGCGTGAATACCGTCTGCCCTGCATTCCTACCGATCACAAAACCGTCTACCACGGCTGCTCCGTGGAAATCCAGCTCCAGCTGCTCACAGGTACAGTCCGGAATCGGCAGGCAGGCCGTCGTCAGCGTATCGCTTGCCGCAAGCAGGAAGGTTACTCCCATGACACTCACGGAAGTATCCTGGTCAGCGCGATAACGCAGCAGGAGGCTGTCAGCAGATGTTTCCTCAAAGCAGAAAGTAAGCCTTACATCCTCCTTCACATACATCGCGCAGCCTCTCACGGCTTCAGGCTCCGGCTCTTCTCCGAGGATAAATCCGTCATGCGCTATTCCCGAGAGTCCTTCCTGCATCGCGTATTGTCCCGCCGGAATCCATCGCGCACCGATGGGAGGCGTCACTTCCGCACCGGGACAAGGATACCGCCAAAAGCTGGGCACACGTATTGAGAAGCAAAAATCCGCCTGCAGAGCCTGCGGTCTGTTTGTTTCATTGACAAAGGTACAGCGCAGCATGGCCGCGTCGTCTTCCTGCGCAAAATCAGCTTCCAGATAGACCTTCTGCGGAGGAAGCAGCTCATAGCGGTAAACAAAGCGCTTCAGATCGGGACGAGCCTGCCATAATCTGGCGCCTCCGTCGATGACGGAACGGGTATCCATGACATTGCGCCGATAAAAACCAGGTATCAGATCGAGATCGAGCCGCAGTCCGCGCTCCGGTGAGGCGATGTGCGAGAATCCCGTGTATTGCTTATTATACGGGCCATAAGATGGCAAATCACAATCGTGCGACCAGTCAGCAGTGTATTCTTTCACGTTTCTCCCTCCTCTTCGATCTGTTTTTTGTATACTATCGAGTCTTAACCGCGCAGCACACAGAACGGCTTAAAATCCAGATAATCGCCGGAGACGAGCTGATAACGGACACCGCGCAGCTCGCCCTGAATACTGTCGTGGAAGCGGCTTTTGCCGTGGGAATGCGCGTAGATCAGCTGCTCCGCGCCATACTCCTCCGCCATCCGGGTAAAGGGGCTCGACAGGACCTCCGTCACGTCCATCACGCGGTGCAGCAGGGCCGGCGGCAGCGCGTGCAGATCGATGACCGGATTGTGCCCGATGTCCCGGCCGCCATGCTGCTTCAAAACCTCCTGCTCCTGTCTGCGGATCGCGGAGATCTCCCGCCGCGACATACCAAGAGCCTCGCAGAGCTCCTGTGTCGCCGGCCAGATGGAGGACGTCGGCGGATAATGCAGGAAAACGATGAACTTGCGGTATCCGGCAGCCTTGGCGGTTTCAAAGGATATCCGCAGCCGCTCCGTCTCGCGCTTCTGCAGCTTGCGGAACTGCTCAAACGATGTCAGATTCTCAAAGCAGATACCCTTCGTCCCGACCAGCGCATAGTCCTCGTAAGCCGCGTAATTGTCCTGCAGGAAAAAGAACCGTCCCTCAAACAGCTCGTTCAGCCGGGCTGTTTTTTTCGCGTCCCAGAACATATCATGATTGCCGCGGATCAGGATCTTGCGGCCGGGCAGCTTC
>CACZPA010000193.1 GCA_902782895.1 uncultured Eubacteriales bacterium | reverse complement strand
CGATCGGCAGGCTGCATCCGATCATCAGGACCATGCAGAGCGCCGCGATCCATACAACCCATCTTTTGGCTTGTTTATACGCTTTATCTGAAATCATATCTACCCGAATTACATAATCTCCTTGCTTTTGTTTCTACCATTCTACTATAATCCCTGGTGAAAAAGCAAGCAAAGATCTGTCGCGTTCCATTCGGCGCATCATGATGAAAACATCTACTATAGCTGTTTTAAGCAGCTCCTCTCACCCTCTGCAGATATGTCTTCCGGGCCCGAGTTCCTGCTGTCCCTGAGGCAGGATCAGGGTTGCCGTACAGTTGGCCGGTACGGTAACGATATACTCGATCGACCCGTCCTTTTTCTCCCAGCGGGATTCCACCGTTCCATAGATGCTGTCGTAACCAGCCCGGGCATAACGGAAATGTCCCCCGGGACACGGCGCGATGGTAAAATGATTCTCGCCGTCCACCCGGATGCCGCACATGGTCTTGAACAACCATTCGCACACCGCGCCTTTGGAATAGTGGTTGAGGCTGGCGATGCCGCCCTGGGCCTCGGTGCCTTCCCAACTCTCCCAGATCGTGGTAGCGCCTGCTTTCGGCATAAAAAGCCACCCCGGCATCTTTTCATTTTCGAGCAGTTTATAAGCTGCCTCCACGTCAATATCTGAAAGTACGTCGAGGATCAGCGGCGTTGACAGGAAACCCGTGCCCAGCCGCCAGCCATAATGCTCAAGCGCTTCAACAAGGCGCTTTCTGGCGAATTCCGTCTGCTCCTTATTGAGAAGCGCAAAGGCAAGCGGCCGTACCAGCAGTGCCTGACGGTCGGTATCAAGTTCTTTTCCGAACTTTTTCTGATACGCGGCTTTGCATCTGTCCGAGACCGCGCGGTATTTTGCTGCGTCCCCTGTGTGCTGCAGCTCGTCCGCTATCTCCGCCATGCATCGCAGAACATAGGCGGTATAAGCCGTACTGACCTCCGGATGAGGCAGTATCATGTCCTTCCAGTCGTTCGGCCTCACGTCCGCGGGTTCGGCCCATTCGCCGTAGCTCTGTCCCCTGCGCACCACTCCGTCCACAGAAACCCGCCGCATCATGAAAGCGGCATATTTTTGCATGCGGTCGTAATATTCCGCGAGGATCTGCCGGTCGCCGTACTTCTTCCAGAAACGGTACGGCAGCAGAATTCCGATATCTGACCAGCCCACCGAGCCGTTTAATGTCCACATGTAAAAGTCCACGCCGCCGTAAGGCGCGATCTGCGGCAGCCGTCCGTCCCTCTTCTGCCAGTCATAAACGTCGCGAAGGTATTTCTGCGAAAAGGCAGCATAATCAAAGAGATAAGAGGCGGTCTCAAAGAAAATCTGCGCGTCACCGGTCCAGCCGTGGCGCTCGCGGGTGGGACAGTCGGTGGGAATATCCAGAGAATTGGATTTGGTGGACCATTTTGTGGCTTCTACAAAACGGTTCAGGAGCTCGTTGGAGCATTCAAAACGTCCGGTCTCGGCCATGTCGGAGTAGACAGCGATGGCTTCGATGTCTTCCGGCCGCAGCTCCACATCCGTCTCCACCACCGCATAGCGGAAGCCGAACACGGCAAAAGTGGTTTTGTATTCGTTATGCCCCTCCTCACAGGTATAGTCAATCTGCTGCAAGGGGGTAGTTTTCTTTTTACTGACACACTGGATGTTCTTTTGCGTCAGATTGCCGCTCTTATCCAGCATTTCCCCAAAACGCCAGAGCATCCGCTGCCCTTTATGGGCCTCCGCACGAAAAGCCACATAGCCTGCCAGGTTCTGGCCGAAATCCAGCAGTTTCCTGCCGTTGGAAGCCGTGGTAATCGTCGGGTAGAAGCGCTCATGCTCCGTGACCGGGACGTTATTCGACGCGGCCGGAACGACTGAATGGCCGGTTTCTTTTGCTTTGCCCTGATAAGAAGGCTTGCGGAAAGCCTCTGCGATCTCGCCGTCCTTGTTATCGGCAAAGCGGATCGGCCCGTCGTTTGACCAGGCCCAACTGCCGTCAGAAACCACCGTCTCCCGCACGCCGCCTTCGCGCTCGTATTCCAGCTGGCAGAGGAGCTTCGTCTCCGTGCCGTACTGATTTGTGAGGCCCCATGCGCCGCAGCTTCCGCGGTACCAGCCGTCCGCAAGCTGTACGGTCAGCTCGTTCTCGCCAGCCTGCAGCAAATCGGTCACATCGTAGGTCTGATACTGGACGCGCTTGCGGTAGTCCGTATGGCCCGGCGCGAGGCAAAAACCGCCTATTTTCTTACCGTTCAGCCTTGCCTCATACAGCCCGCAGGCCGTAATATACACGCGGGCCCGACGGACATCTGTCCCGACCGTGAAAACCTTGCGGAAGCAGTCCACAGGATAGCGCTCTTTTTTATTCGGTGTATAGTTGCCCGTAATCCATTTCGCCGTCCAGTCTGCTTTATCGAGAAGTCCCATCTCGAAAAAAGCCCCGCTCCAATCGCCCGGCTCGTCCTTTTCATCCCAGAGCTGTATCTTCCAGTTCACCCGTTCCCTGCTGTGCAGCGGCACGGGATAGACAGCATGCATCGCATCGGACACGACCTTGCCGCTGTCCCAGTTTCCCGCAACGATCCTGTATGCCGTCTGTTTGATCCCGCCTTCACAGTTCCACATAAGCCGTGGCTGCCGCAAATCAATGCCGATAGGGTCAGCCAGATATTCGGTTTTTAAGCAAATCGCCCTCATCGTGACTCCTCTGATCTATCCGGACTCTTTTCCCGTCTGGCTTTGATCTCTGCCTGCTCCGCGGGCAGATTCTTCTCCACATTCAGGAAGAACAGAATCGCCGCGAGGATCAATCCGGTAAAGACTTCCAGTCCGACGAAAGCAAAAGAGATGACCCAGCTGACGCTGTGCGGCTGCGCGAGCGCGACCGTAAACACGCCGTCCGCCGCGGGTTTGAGGTTCTCCAGCGCGATCTGCGCCACCCAGCCGTTCTCTGCCAGCTTTGCGGTAATCTCCGCCGTGCTCGACGCGGTGAAAGGCGCCAGATATCCCGCTTTTGCCAGCATGAAGTTGAAAACGCCGGTCATGATGCCCACCATGGCGACGGCAATGATGTTATAGATGGACATAGCCGCGCCGTCCAGGCGAATGTCGGACTTCCATTCCAGATGATCCAGACAGTCCGCGAAAAGCGCCATGAAGACATAGGAACAGGGCAGTCCGCCGATATTTTTGATAAACTGGCCGATCAGCACCATAACCAGGTTATGGGAGAAAATCCAGCAAAGCAGGCTTCCCGCCGCGTAGAGCAGGAATCCGATCATCGTAACATTCCGCTTGCCGAAGCGCTTTGCGAGCGGCCACACCGCGAAAACGCCGATGCCCATGGGCACCCCGCCGATGACGGAGACCAGCATCTGGGTGATTCCGTCATTATAGGTACCGAGGACATAGTTGCAGTAATAGACCAGTCCTAGATTCTTCAGCGTCACGCCCACGGTGCTGATAAGGAAATACAGATACATCAGGACCATGTATTTATCCGTAAAGAGAATCTTCAGCTGCTCGGCAAACCGGAGGTCACTGTTTTCCTTTCCCGACATCTCTTCCGTAAGACGTTCTTTCGTGAAGAAATACTCCAGAAGCGTCAGCGGGAGAGCGAGGATCGAGAGCGTCGACATGAGCGTGATCCACTTGCCCTTATCTACACCGATGACCGGCATGATGACCATGGGGAAAATCAGTGCCACCAGTATTCCGGACATCATGATCGTCGTGATCTGGTTGAAAACGGAAAGACTGCCGCGCGCCGTGCTGTCCCGCGTGGAAAGCGGCACCATCAGGTTGTGGCTCATGTTGTAGATCGTGAACGCAAAGGAGTAAAACAGATTGTAGGAAATCATGACCCAAAGGGCCTTCACGCTGTCCTTGGATTCAGGCACGGTGAAAAGAAGGATGCCCGTGATGGGAAGCAGGATTGCCGACAGCAGCAGCCACGGCCGTGCCTTGCCCTCTTTGCTCCGCGTACGGTCGATGATCTGTCCCATGATCACATTGGTGACCGCATCGATGATCTTGGAGACGATGGGGAAAGCCGTCAGGAAAACGCCGCCCCACAGTGGCGTGAGATTCAGTACATCCGTGTAATAGACATTCAGATAGGTGGCCAGGACCGCATTGAGCAGAAGCGCCCCCGCCGGGCCGACCAGGTAGCCCAGCCATTTTTCCTTGCCGGTCACGTTCTCGGAGCGGATCCGGCTTGCGGGAAGTCTTTGAAACAGCTTTTCCATCTTGTCTCTTCCTTTCTTTTCAGTTATGATCTCTTCCCCAGCCTCAGGGCCAGTGTCAGAACATTACGCGCCGTGCGCTGCAGCTCGGCGCGGGTAAGGCCATCCGGCTGTCCCAGAGTTTCCAGCAGACTGCCGTCAGACTTGTATTTCTTCGCGATATGCCCCATATCGCCGGGCATCAGCACGTCAACCTGCGCACGGACGCGGTAGGCGTTGTTCCGAAGCTTTGGGAATTCCGGACTCTTCGATTTCTGCATCCACCAGTCCGTGATGACGCAGCCGGTATAGCCCCACTCGCCGCGCAGAACACTCGTGACGAGATCGTAATTGTAGTGGCTCCAGACCCCGTTGATCTTGTTATAGCTTGTCATGATCGTCAAAGGCTTGGCCTCTTTGACCACGATTTCAAAATTCCGCAGATAGATTTCCCGCAGCGCCCGCTCGGAGACGCGGGAATCGTTTCGGTTGCGGTTCGTCTCCTGGTTGTTGCAGGCGAAATGCTTGGGACATGCGGCCTTTCCCTTGCTCTGTACGCCGCGCACCACTGCCGCCGCCATCTTGCCGGAGAGCAGCGGGTCCTCGGAAAAGTACTCGAAATTGCGGCCGCAGAGGGGATTGCGGTGGATGTTCATGCCAGGGGCAAGCTGCACGTCTACGCCGTAATGGATCATTTCCTCGCCCACCTTGGCAGACAGAGCCTCGACCAATTCCGTATCCCAGGTACAGGCCAGCGCCGTGCCACAAGGGATCAGCGCGCAGTATTTCTTCAGGCGGAGCCCCGCAGGGCCGTCCGAAGTGATGATCGGCGGCACGCCCTTTTCCCGCAGACTTTCGATCACGCCGCCGAAGGTTCCTGCGTTGCCTGCCACGCCGAGAGTGCTCCCCATCATGCCGTGACCACGGCTGAGCGCTTCCAGCTCTGCGTCATTCAGCTGGGCGATAAAACCGTCCAGCGTTACTGTCCCGTTTTGCACATCTTCAAACGTGCTGTTCTGCGTCCCGGTTTGCGGGATGGCTTCGGGCAGATGCTCGAGAATCCGCTGCCTCAGCTCCGCACTTGTTTCGCAAAGCTTCTGACACTGCTCTACTGTTATTTCCTGGTCCAGTGTGAAACTGCCGGCCTCGATATCGTTTGCGGTGAAGCGATAGGCGCCGGGCTCCAGAATAAAACGGCTGCTTCCCTCGTCATAGGAGGCCAGGCACTTGTCGTCGCAGCGCAGCGTCAGCGTTGCGCTCTCGCCGGGATCAAGGGTCTTGGTCTTGCCGAAAGCAGCCAGTACGCGCAGCGGCTTGTCCAGTCGTCCCTCCGGCAAGTAGCACCAGAGCTGCACCGCTTCTTTGCCGGGCCGTGCTCCCGTATTGGTGACGGTGATCGTCGCTTCCGTCTCATTTCCATTGCGGCATAGACTCTCCGTCCTGATCTGAAAGCCTGCATAGCTCAGTCCGAAGCCAAAGGGATAGAGAACTCTCTCCGGGTTCCGGTCGAAATACCGATAGCCTACATAGATGCTCTCAGCGTAGTTGTTATACTCCTTACCGTAGAAATTCGCGCTGCTGGGGTAATCTTCATAGTGGCGTGCGATCGTGTCGCTGAGCCTCCCACTGGGCGTTACAGCCCCGGTCAGCACATCCGCCACCGCATTGCCGCTCTCCATTCCGCCCTGCCAGACGATCATAAGGGACGAAAGCTTGTCTCCGTATTGCTCCGTCCAGGCCATATCCATGATATTGCCGATATTCAGCAAGACAACGACCTTGGAAAAAGCAGCAGTGACTGCGTCCAGCATAGCCTTCTCTTCATCGGTCAGATAGAAACTGCCCTTTGTGAGTGTATTCTCCCGGTCCTCTCCAGCGGCCCGGCCGATGACAACAAGCGCGGTCTCGGCGGTCTGTGCCGCCTTTCGCGCCAGTGCGGAATCCAACGGCATCTCCGGATAATTCATCGGCCAATGGCCCCACCAGCCGTGATCCGCTTCATTATCCTCCTGCTGCGTCCAGGTCACATAGGTTTGCAGGAGCTCTTCGTTTATCTTCACCCCCGCGCCGCGCAGTCCATCGATCAGATTCACATGATAAGGCGCGTTCACGTCTCCACCGCTGCCATAGCCCACATAGAACCAGTCCAGCTGACAGCGCCCGAAGACGGCGATCTCCTGATCAGCGGCAAGCGGCAGAGTCCCGTTATTCTTCAGCAATACGCAGCTCTCCGCTCCCGCCTGCCGGACGAGCGCTCCAATCCCCGGTGTCACATAACGTTCGCCGTCGGCACTGATTTCCTCCTGCATGAGGCCGTTGCCCATCGTCATATCGATGACTCTCTGCGCCAGTTTTCCCAATGCTTTCTTCAGCTTATTCATGCTTCTGCCCCTTCTGTAATCTTTGCTGTCAGTATAACAAATCCAGGTCCGCTTGTCCTTGTAATTTTGTTCGTATTATATTATAATTTGTTCGAATATAAGGGGGTTATGCTCCATGCGCATTGACTATGATTATCTCTGCCGAATCACGGCAAACCTTTCCGGAATACCCGTTCGGGTATATCTTGGGGATAGACAGATCTCGTTTCATTCGCCGGTTACGCTGATCGCCGACCCTGTCCTTCTCTATCGGAAGAAGCTGTGGGACATTCAGGAAACCGTGGGGTACTACCTCACGGAGGGCTTTTCTTATTACGGTGTGATTCGCTCCGATAAAATACGGATGATTGTCGGTCCTACACGGCAGCTTCCGGCCTCGGATCAGGAATTGAAGGAGCTGGCGTTCCGCATCGGGCTTAACAAAGACGATACGGAGGAATTCTGCCAAAGCATCAAGGCCATTGTCAATATGCCTGTCGAAAGTCTGCTTCTGATGCTTTGCTCTATCAATTATATGATCAATGGGGAGAAGCTCGAATTGCGCGATCTGATGATTTCCGGGCTTGAACAGGACGCCTTCCGGAAAAGCAGCGCTTCTCAGGTCATGTCCTCGGGCAGTGCGCTGCAGCTTTCTATCGCGCTGCAGCCTTCTGTCGCTCCGCACAACAGCTATAGTCAGGAACAAACGATTCTGCAGATGATCCGCACCGGAGATACGACCGCGCTTCATCACTGGCTGGAACAGGCTCCTGCGGTCCGGAGCGGGATCCTTGCACCTGAACATCTTCGGCAGATAAAGAATATCTTTATCGTCACGGCTACGCTTGCTTCCCGTGCCGCCATCCGCGGCGGTCTGGACGTGGAGGATGCTTTTTCTCTCAGCGATTCCTATATCCAGAGCTGTGAAAGGCTGAATACCGCGGAGAAGATTGCGAACCTGCAGTATCATATGGTTCTGGACTTTACCGAAAGGGTTGAACAACTGCATCTGACTAGTCATCCGGGGAAACTTGCCGTCGCTGTCGCGAACTACGTGCAGCATCATCTGTCGGAAACCATCTCCACAGAAAGCCTGGCGCAGTCTCTGTTTATGGGGCGTTCCTACCTGTCCACAAAATTCCATCACGAGACCGGGATGAAGCTTAACGGTTTTATTCAGAGCCAGAAAATAGAAGAGGCCAAGCGCCTTCTCCGCTACACAGACCGCAGCGCTGCCGCGATCGGAGAGTATCTGGCCTTTTCTTCGCCTGCCTATTTCACCAGAGTCTTCAAAAAAACCGCCGGGATGACGCCGAATGAATACCGGGAAAAGCACCGTGCTTGATGGAACATGATGAAGCGGCCAAAGGCCTGACGTTTTCCAGGCAAAACAAAAAGATCCGGCTGTTTCAGCCAAATCCCTTGTTAATATCCAAGCTCGGGGACGCAATGCAGCCCGTCTGCGGGTATCACGCGGAAGCCCTCAGCCGTCCCCAGATACCGCGCTCCGTACTCATAAGCCCGCAGCTTCAGGTAAAGACGAATAGAATCGGCGGCGGGAGATCCCTTCGGGAACTGCGACAGATGGCACTCAAAGATGGAATCCAGCTGTGTTTTCAGGAAGCCCGTGGTCTTGCAGAAGCGGTTGGGTTTTGCCGTCATATAATAAGCGATGGCCTGCACGTTCGCCTCTTTCGCCCCGTATGCCGCCATAATACCCGGATTGCCCGCGATCACGGCGAGCCGCCGCGCCGCGTTCCCCACGTTCAGATGATCCGGATGGCTTTCCGAGGTCACGTTCGGGTCCGGCGCAAAGATAATATCCGGCCGGAAATCCCCGATGACGCCGGCGATAACCTTAAGCAGCTCCTTTTTCTTGTAAAAAGCGCCGTCGGAAAGGTTCCCGAACCTTACGTCGCTCACGCCAAGCATCTTCGCCGAGGCGAGTGCTTCCTCCCGGCGCCTGACGGCAAGCTCCGGTCCCGTGAGCGTCCGGTCATTATCTGTCCCGTAACGCCCGTCCGTACAGATCAGGAAGCAGACTTCTTTCCCGGACGCGGCAAGCGCTGCCGCCGTTGCTCCGGCTCCGATCTCAATGTCATCCGGATGCGGCCCGATAAAAAGATACCGTTTGAAGACACCGATCCGCGGTGCCTTTATTACATTACTGACAATTATTCCGGTAAAACTCATGATTTTTTCCTTTCCGTCTGCTTTGTGTTCATGATAGCATAACACCTGTTATAAAATCAACCGCAGATAAGCGGGCCTACTTCTCCTGCAGATCAGACAGCTTCAAGATCGAAAGAATCAAGGTTATCAAGAGTGTATTCCCTCCCGGTCTCCTTGAAGCGCTCATAATTGTCATGCAGCATCTCGTAATAAGCGGGATTGTTCATGCGCTCGATGCCCATAAGGTTGATATTCTCGATGCCGCATTTGCGCTCGAGCATGATCTTTTTGCGCAGATTTTCCGGAGTCAGGGCACCGTGGGGATAGACGGTAGACTCGCTGAATATGCGCGAGACGTCGCCCATCAGCGCCATGTGGCGCAGCACACCCTCGACAAGCCGGCGCTTATTCCCGGGCGTTTCAAATATTGCATCGTCAAACATATACTCGCCTACGCGGAACAGGCAGTCCGGGACAGCCTCCCTTATCTTCAGGATATCTATGCCATGGCGACGGTCACCGTTATGCATCACCATGATGCCGTTCTGCACGCCTTCGACGGAAGTGTCCCTCATGAAACGAGTGACGCGCTCGCAGGTGAAATCCGTCCACGCCTCGCGCAGCGCAAGCTGATCCTCGTTCAGACCGGTGGGATCTCTTTTGACGACGGGCCGCAGCGATTCGCGGCTGAAACCACCAGGGATGACAGAACTGTATCTGCCGGCAAACTCAGCGAGGCAATCGTCGCAGAAGCAGCCCTGAATATCGCCTTCAAAATTGCCCTGGCGCAGATCATCGTCCCAGATCATCGCGGGGATGCCAAGTTCTTTAAGCTCATACATATGCTTTTTTATATCGGTTATAAGCTGCGGGGTTATCGCATTGCACCAGCGCACCGGCCGGTTATCGATGTCACGGCGGATGTGCCAGCCCTCGTGGAAGGTATAACAAGGAGTATCGAGGCCTTCGGGATGTCCGAGCGGGAGGCCGATAGCCATGACGGCAAAGCCCTCTTCATCGAGGATTTTTTTGACCTTGGCAATGTTTTCGAGAGACGTCCTGCCGGTGACATTGAAGGTGGTCGTAAGAATCCCTTCTATATGGCTGTCCCTGATCATTTTCATCCATCCGGGAGTCTGCGCTCCTTTGATGACGGTACCGAGCCCGGCACATGCCCAGATTTTCATGTTATTCTGCTCCTTTCGTTTCTTGTCCGTTTATAGCGCGGGGCAATTCCCGTAATTAGAGTTTTTCCTGAATAAATAAAGGGATCAGGCATTATTCCAGCCAAATCCCTTTTCTGAGAACTATGGAGATGATGGGAATTGAACCCATGTCCGAAGATCCGTCCACCCCTGGCGCTACCATCATAGCCGGCATTTTGGTTTCCCGTCATCAGGCCCCTGCCGGCGGGGTCCTGCTCCGGTAGCTTCATCCTATGCCCTTAGTATCTCAAAGCTTTGAAGTAAGGGTGTCCCGCCTTATCGATGCCTTGTCCGCGGGCGCGGGTAACCTTTGGCAAGACAGCTGCCTGATCAGGCAGCGAATGCGTAACTATTATTGTTAGCGTTTATATTTAAGCTCAGATTTTAACGCAGCCCTGAACCTGCGGATGGCTCCCTGAATCTCTGGCACCCCCGTCGAAACCTTGACATCCCCGAAGGTGCCTGCATAAACAGGCAATATGATTATAGCAGAATCCTCTTCCGCTGTCAAGAAAGCGTGGTACCCGCTTTTCCACCCACTGCCCGCTGTCAGGAAACCGCGATCTTGACCTCTACCGGATCCGCTTTGAGCAGCAAGCCGTAAGTGGCCGCAGCCGTTTTCAGATCCAGCTCGCCGTTATAATCGATCGTCGCGTTCGTCCCGGCTTTACCGATGTTGTTCAGCGTATAGGAGCCCTTCGCGAGTTCCTTGCCTGCGGCGTCAACGATCGCAAACACGGCTTTGCGCTTGTCACCTTTGCTCTCGTCCTCGATGGACAGCCGAATCGTATAATCTCCCGCCTTGAAAGAATCCTGCGTCAGGGTCAGCGTCCCCGTGATCTTGTCGCCTTTTTTCGTGAAAACCGGCTTGATATAGTCGCGCGGCTCGATTGCCGTCGTGTCCTTAAGGCCGCTGATCTGGTAGTTCCGGCTCTCCGGCAGCACGATTCCATACTCCTCATCGATCTTGCGCAGCGTCTCCGCGTCTGCTTTCAGCGTCACAAGATCACCGTTCTTCAGCAATCCCGCGTCGGTGCGATACGAAACCGTATACAGCTTCTCGCCTGACTTCGTTACGACCGTTACATCCATACCGAAAACATTCTTGGGCAGCGCGTACCGCAGCGTGTACTCGCCGGCCTCCGCAGACTCCTCTTTGAGTGCTGTCTGCAGGATCCCGTAACCGTTATAACCGCTGATCTTCACGTCCAGCGCGTCCAGCACGTTCACGTTCTGCAGCTCCTGCAGGCCTTCGGCGTAGTAATTCTTCTCCATCGCCGCCGCTTCCAGACCGTATCGCGCGAGGAAAGCCGTGACATCTTCTTTATCCGGATTCGGGACCGTGTATGTGATTTCTGTCCCGTTCTCGATCTTTCCCTGGATCGTACTGTCCGGTATCAGCCGGATCCGCCGGCCGTCTTCCAGATCCGTCTCCAATTGGTACACAGGCAGTAAATTGTCTGCGTCATCCGCTGTCTGAAGCGAAAGTCGGAACGTCACGTCTCCGGCGGTAATACTGTCCTCGCTCAGCGTCAGTTCCATCCGTCCACGGGTATTGAAGCCCGAGTATTTCACTTGGATCGGCGTGAAAAAGTCAATGACAGTCAGTGCCGCAAGGCCTTCCACTTCATAGTCATGCTCCTCCGCGACCAGCTCAACGCCATTCGTTCCAAGCCATTTTTCGTCGCCTGCAACACTCAAGAGACGGTATGTCATCGTACTTCCGTTAGACAGGCGATCCGCTTTGATATCTGTCCCGTAAAGGGCCGAAGCTGCCTCGCCCGTCGTCCTGTTGACGAGATTAAACCGTAATCTGCCACCTTCGGCATCCTGCGTCAATGTCACCGTCAGATTTCCGACCGTCAGCCCCTCGCTGTCCAGTCTTGCTTCTCCGATGCCCCAACCGTTATAGCCTTTATAGTCAAAAACCACATGATCGAGCAAATCGATCCGGCTGACCGGCTTCAATCCTTCGACCGTAACCGCGCCGTAGTATTTGAAACGGATCCGAAGCGCTTTCTCATACGCAGTCAGGTCGGGATAGCGGATATTGACGATATCTCCGTTGCGCAGCTGCCCGTCCGGCCTGTCGCTGCGGATCGACGGAGAAACAATCCGGTCCATGCTGCCTCCGGCCGCTTCAAAAGCATCGGGATTCCTCTTGCTCATCGCCTGATTGAGCTCGGTCAGCTTCTCCTCGTCCCAGACGAGCTGCGCTGAGCCATAGCCGTCCGCGCCGTTAACCTGAATGGTAAAATAGTCGGAAAGCCGGATCGTCTTCGGGGCGAGCAGGAAGTACGCGGCCACGCCTACAACCAGCACACCAAGAACAGCCAGCAAAATGATCAGCTTGTGAGAACGCTTCGGTGGCTGACTGCCGGTCTGAGCTTTCTTACCGGTCT